>NZ_JAGPYA010000032.1:0-78251 GCF_018070245.1 Micromonospora sp. M61
GTTTCCCTGAAAGTGCTGCCTCCGGCGACGCTGAGACAGCAGTTTCAGGGAAGTTGTCCAGATCTTGCCGATGGCGGGCGGGCACGTTTGGGCGGCGGTCCGACCGGACGGTGCGCGGCGGGCGCTGGCCAGGCGCCGAGGCGGGGCAGACGCTGCGGCGCAGCGCAAACGCCGACTCGGGGCCGGGCAGTCAGGTGCGGGTCAGTGGCCAACGGCGCGTTCGAGGCGGGACAGCGCCCGACGCGGGAGCAGACGCCGACGCCGAGCAGAGCCCGACGCAGGGGCCGGGCAGACAGGTGCGGGTCAGCGGCCGGCGGCGCGTTCGGCGAGGTGGGCCTGGTGCGCCTCGTGCAGTCGCCGCAACGCACGGACCCCGTCGACGGCAAGCTCCTTGTCGGCCGCCTGGAGGGCGATCATCGGCAGGAGGTCGTCGTCATGCAGGTCCAGGCTGGCCCATGGCGCGCCCCGGTCGAACCGGACTCCCCGGACAACCTCCCAGGGCAGCTCGTAGGAGCTGATGATGTTGCGCACCCGGACGCCACGCGCGTCCGCCTCCACCCGCGGACGGGTGAACAGCAGGAAGCCCAGCGCCCCGAAGATGCCCAAGCCGACCATGGCGATCTGGTCGCCGCGCTGGAAGCTGCCGTAACCGTCGCCGGTCGGCCCGCTCAGCGAGGTGGCGACCAGACCGAACACCACCACCAGCGCAACCGCCGCCGACCAGCAGACCACGCGGATGCGGCGGGGCTTCAGGCGGACCAGTTCGGTTTCACTCACCCCACCAGTCTGCCATCCGCACCCGCCCGTGGGCCGCACCACCCGCCGAGCGACCACTCAGCCCAGCCATGCGGGCACCCACACGGGCACGACCACATCGCGCCACCGGGCAACACCGCACCGCACCGCGAAGATCGTGCTCGATCCAGGATCCAGTGGCCTCCGTCGAGATCGACACCACTACTTCAATGATCGAGCGCGATCTTCCCGGTCGGGGCACGGCCGCCGGGAGGTTCCGCGCCGCACACCCGCGCCGCACACCCGCGCCGCACACCCGCGCCGCACACCCGCGCCGCACACCCGCGCCGGCGCGACAGATCCACTCGGGTTTCGTGAAACGGGGGTGTCCCTGGCGCGCGGACACCCCCGTTTCAGCGAACACGAGTTGATCAAGCGCCGGGCCGCCCGCCGGACGAACGGTCAGAGGCGACAGGCGTGGATGTTGGTGACGAGGATGGCGCGAGCGCCCAACTCGTACAGCTCGTCCATGATCCGGTGGACGTCGTCGCGGAGCACCATCGCCTGCACCGCCACCCAGCCCTCGCGGTGCAGCGGCGAGACGGTGGGCGACTCGATGCCCGGGGTGAGCCCGCTGGCGCGGTCCAGCAGGCCGGCCGGCACGTCGTAGGCGAGCATCACATAGCGGCGGGCCACCAGCACACCGTGCAGACGGCGCAGCAACTGCTCGGCCTGGGCGTTCGCGGGCGCGCCGGCACGCCGGACCAGCACCGCCGAGGAACGCAGCAGCGGCTCGCCGAACACGACGAGGCCCGCCTGGCGCAGGGTGGCGCCGGTCTCCACGACGTCCGCGATCACGTCGGCGACACCGAGGCGTACGGCGTTCTCCACCGCACCGTCGAGGCGGATCACGTCGGCCTTGACTCCCACCTCGCCGAGGTGCCGCTCGACCAGCCCGGGGTACGCGGTGGCGATCCGGTGGCCGCCCAGATCCTGGACGGAGGCGATGTCGTCGGGGCGGGCGGCGAAGCGGAAGGTGGCCCGGCCGAAGGCGAGGTCGACGACCTCTTCCGCCGGCGCGGCCGAGTCGATCAGCAGGTCCCGGCCGGTGATCCCGAGGTCGAGGTCACCGGAGCCGACGTAGGTGGCGATGTCCTTGGGGCGCAGGTAGAAGAATTCGACGTCGTTGGCCTCGTCCCGGCAGACGAGGTCCTTGGGGTCGGTGCGCTGGCGGTAGCCCGCCTCGCGCAGCATCTGGGCGGCCGGCTCGGCCAGGGTGCCCTTGTTGGGGATGGCGACACGCAACATGACGGAGTGCTCCTTCGATCCGGATGGCGATCAACGGGTGGGGGCACTCACAGATGTCGGTAGACGTCCTTGAGGTCGAGACCACTGGCGAGCATGAGCACCTGGACCTGGTAGAGCAGTTGGGAGATCTCCTCGGCGGTGCGCTCCGGCCCCTCGTGCTCGGCGGCCATCCACGACTCGGCCGCCTCCTCGACGACCTTCTTGCCGATGAAGTGCACCCCCTTTTCCAGGGCGGCGACGGTGCCCGAGCCCGGGGTGCCGGCGGCGGCCTTGGCCTGCAGCTCGGCGAACAACTCCTCGAACGTCTTCACGGGAGAGGATTCTTCCAGCCGGTCGACTCGCACCGTACGTCCGGGTCCGCCAACACCCGGTCAGCGGGACTTCGAGGCGGCAATTCCCTATCGGCATGGTGGGACAACCTTCGATCGATGCTCATGGAGCTCTACGCTGTCGGCCATGGCCAGCAGCTCACGTCTCCTCGCGCTCACCCTCGCCGGTGCCGCCGTCGTAGCAACCGCCGGATGCGCGCCACAGAAGGAACTACCAAACCCCACTGTCACCACGGGTCCGTCCTGCGCCAAGGACAGCCTGCCCACCCGTACGCCGGGCAAGCTCACCATCGCCACCGACCAGCCCGCGTACGAGCCGTGGTTCTCGAAGGACAAGCCGGAGAGCGGCGAGGGCTTCGAGTCGGCCGTCGCGTACGCGGTGGCGGAGAAGCTCGGCTACGCCCGCGCGGACGTCACCTGGACGCGGGTGAAGTTCGACACCGCGATCGCGCCCGGGCCGAAGGACTTCGACTTCGACATCAACCAGTTCTCCATCACCGAGGAGCGCAAGCAGGCGGTGGACTTCTCCGCGCCGTACTACCTGGTGCGGCAGACCGTCGTCGCGTTGAAGTCCTCGAAGATCGCCGGCAAGACGTCGCTGGCAGATCTTCGCGACGCGCGGCTCGGCGCCCAGGTCGGCACCACCAGCTACCAGGCGATCACCGACGTGATCAAGCCGTCGGCCAAGCCGCAGGTCTACAACAGCAACGACGACGCCAAGAAGGCCCTGCAGAACGGGCAGCTGGACGGTCTCGTGGTGGACCTGCCGACCGCCTTCTACATCACCGGGGCGGAGATCACCGACGCGACGATCGTGGGGCAGGTGCCGCAGGTCGGTACGCCCGAGGCATTCGGGTTGCTGCTGGACAAGAACTCCCCGCTGACCTCCTGCGTGACCGGCGCGGTCGGTCAGCTCACCGCGGCCGGCACGCTGAAGCAGTTGGAGCAGACGTGGCTCGCGCAGGCGGCGGGGGCGGCCGAGCTGCGGTGACGCTCCTGGATCACGTGCCCTCCGAGGCGCAGCGGCGGCGGTCGGCGTACCGGCATCGGCAGACCGTCTACAGCGTGGTGGTCGCGGCCTGTTCCACGGCGGCGCTCGGCACGCTGCTGGTCGCCGCGGTGACCGGTGCGCCCGGCTGGGATCGGGTGCGGCAGTCGTTCCTGGACCCGGAGATCGCCCGGGACGCGTTGCCGGCGGTGCTGAGCGGGCTCTGGCTCAACGTCCGGTTGCTGGTCTGCTGTGCGGTCGGCGCGCTGCTGCTCGGGCTGGTGATCGCTGTGCTGCGGACGTTGCGCGGCCCGGTCTTCTTCCCGGTCCGGGCGCTGGCCGCCGGCTACACCTACACCTTCCGCGGCCTGCCGCTGATCATCGTGCTGTACCTGCTCACTCTCGGCGTGCCCGGCCTGCGACTGCAGGGGATGCCGCCGGTGCTGGTGCTCGGTGGGGCCGCGTTGGTCCTCACCTACAGCGGTTATCTCGCCGAGGTGTTCCGGGCCGGCATCGAGTCGGTGCACCCCAGCCAGCTCGCCGCGGCGCGCTCGCTGGGCCTGACCTACCGGCAGACGATGCGCCACGTGGTGCTGCCGCAGGCCGTCCGTCGGGTGGCGCCGCCCCTGCTCAACGACGTGGTGGCGTTGCAGAAGGACGTCGGGCTGGTCTCGCTCGCCGGGCCCATCGACGCGGTCCGCGCGGCTCAGATCGCCACCGCCCAGTCGTTCAACTACACGCCGTACGTCGTGGCGGGGGTGCTCTTCGTCCTGCTCGCGATCCCACTGATCGCGGTCACCGACTGGGTGACGCTGCGGGCGGCGCGCCGACAGTCGGGAGGCTGAGGATGGCACTGCTTCGGTGCCGGGGTCTGCGCAAGGAGTTCGCCGGCCAGGTGGTGCTCGACCAGCTCGACCTGACCGTCTCCGAGCATCAGGTGGTGGCGCTGATCGGCGCCTCCGGGTCGGGCAAGTCGACGCTGCTGCGCTGCGTGAACCTGCTGGAGGAGCTGGACGACGGCACCATCGAGCTGGACGGGGAGGACATCTCCGATCCCCGGGTTGACCCGGACCGGGTCCGTCGGCGCATCGGCATGGTGTTCCAGGCGTACAACCTCTTTCCGCACCTGAGCGTGTTGGAAAACGTCACCCTCGCCCCGCGCCGCGTACACCGGCGGGCCCGGGCGGAGGCGGAGGCCCAGGCCCGGGAGCTGCTCGACCGGGTGGGGCTCGGCGCCAGGGCGGACGCCTACCCGGACCGGCTCTCCGGCGGGCAGCAGCAGCGGGTGGCGATCGTCCGGGCGCTGGCGAACTCACCTCGGCTGATGCTGCTCGACGAGGTGACCTCCGCGCTGGACCCGGAACTCGTCGGTGAGGTGCTGGCGATGATCCGGGACCTGAAGGCCGACGGGATGACCATGGTGCTGGCCACCCACGAGATGAGCTTCGCCCGGGACGTCGCCGATGAGGTGTGCTTCCTCGACGAGGGTCGGGTCGTCGAAAGCGGCCCGCCCGAGCAGGTGCTGGGCGAGCCGACCCAGCCGCGCACCCGGCAGTTCCTGCACCGGATCATCGAGGCCGGCCGGCTCTGAAGCCGGCCGCCCCGCACGCAGGCGGCATCTCAAGCCGGCCTCCGGCAAGGGCGGGGCAGCCGGCGGCGAGGATGCCTCAGCCGCCGAAGCCGACCCGCTGGGCGCTGCCGGCGGCGACGGTCCGGACGGCCAGCGCAGCGTCGAGCGCGGCGACGGTCGCGGCCCAGCCCTTGTCCTCCGCCGAGCCGGGCAGACCGGCGCGGTCCCGGGCCTGCTCGATGGTCTCCACGGTCAGCACCCCGTGCGCCACCGGCTTGCCCTCGTCCAGCGCCACCCGGGTCAGCCCGTCGGTGACCGAGCGGCAGACGTAGTCGAAGTGCGCGGTGGAACCGCGGACCACCACGCCGAGCGCGACCACCACGTCGCAGCGGCGCGCGAGGGCCTGGGCGACCACCGGCAGCTCGACCGAGCCGGCGACCCGGGCGACCACGGACCGGGCCCCGCACGCCTCGGCGGCCGCCAATGCCCGCTCCAGCATGTGGTCGGTGAGGTCGCCGTGCCAGCGGGCGGCAACGACCCCGACGGTCAGCCCCGCGGCATCCACCGCGTCGACTCCCGGCTCACCGAAACCCGCCATCGTCATGCTCCGATCTCGTCGTTGGCGACCGGGCGCCCCAGCGGCGCCTCAGACAGCTCGTCCAACTCGTCCAGCAGGTGACCCATCCGGTCCCGCTTGGTGCGCAGGTAGCGCAGGTTCTCCGGGTGCGCACCGGCCGGCAACCCCTCCCGGCCGGTGATGGTCAACCCGTAGCCCTCCAACCCGGCCCGCTTGGCCGGGTTGTTGGTCAGCAGTCGCATCGAGCGCACGCCCAGGTCGTAGAGGATCTGCGCGCCGGTGCCGTAGTCGCGGGCGTCGGCCGGCAGGCCCAGGTCGAGGTTGGCGTCGACGGTGTCACGGCCGGAGTCCTGCAACTGGTACGCCTGCAGCTTGTGCAGCAGCCCGATGCCGCGCCCCTCGTGCCCGCGGACGTAGAGCACCACGCCCCGGCCCTCCCGCCCGACCCGGGCCAGCGCGGCGTCCAGCTGCGGCCCGCAGTCGCAGCGCAGTGAGCCGAACACATCCCCGGTGAGGCACTCGGAGTGCACCCGCACCAGCACGTCCTGGCCGTCGCCGAGGTCGCCCAGCACCATCGCGATGTGTTCGGCCGGGTCGTGCTCCGCGCGGTAGCCGAGGGCCCGGAAGACCCCGTGCCGGGTGGGCATCCGGGCGTCGGCGACAAGCTCGACCTGCTTCTCGGTGCGCCGCCGGTAGGCGATCAGGTCGGCGATCGTGATCAGCGTGAGGCCGTGCTCGGCGGAGAACTTCTCCAGGTCCGGCAACCGCATCATGGTGCCGTCGTCGTTGACCAGCTCGCAGAGCACGCCGGCCGGGCGCAACCCGGCCAGCCGGGTCAGGTCGATCCCCGCCTCGGTGTGCCCGGGGCGGCGCAGCACCCCGCCCTCGCGGGCGCGCAACGGCACGACGTGCCCGGGCCGCGCCAGGTCGGTCGGGTCGGTCGCCGCTGCCGCGAGCAGCCGGCTGGTGTGCGCGCGGTCGGCCGCCGAGATGCCGGTGCTGACACCCTCCCGGGCGTCCACTGTCACCGTGTACGCGGTGCCGCGCCGGTCCTGGTTGGTGTGGTGCATCGGCGGGAGGTCGAGGCGGTCGGCCTCGCTCTCGGTCAACGCCACGCAGACGTACCCGGAGGTGTAGCGCACCATGAACGCCATCAGCTCCGGTGTGGCCAGTTCGGCCGCGAAGATGAGGTCGCCCTCGTTCTCGCGGTCGGCGTCGTCGACGACGACCACCGGCCGACCGGCCGCGATCTCGGCGACCGCCTGCTCGATGCTGCCAAAGCTCGTCACGCGACGGCCTCCCGGTAGATGGGCGTACGGGCGAGGGCCGCGGCGCGCGAGGTGCGCCACCAGGCGGCGAAGCCCCAGGCGCAGAGGGCGCCGTAGATCAGGTACATGACCGCCGACGGGTAGAACCCGCCGCGCAGCAGCAGCGGCACGCCGACCGCGTCTACCGCGATCCAGAGCAGCCAGAACTCCACCCAGCCGCGCGCCATGCCGTAGGTGGCCAGCAGGCTGCCGGTGAGGATCCAGGCGTCGGGCAGCGGACCCCACGAGCCCAGCGCCTTGAGCACCGGGTACGCGGCGGCGGTGCCGACCACGGCAGCCAGCAGCAGCATCAGCCGCTCCCGCCCGGTGGCCCAGCGCGGGACGACCGCTGCCTGACCGGCGTCGGCGCGGCGGTTCGACTGCCAGCGCCACCAGCCGTAGACGCTGACCGCGAAGAAGAACACCTGTCGGCCGGCCTGCCCGTACAGGTCGTGCTCCTGCGGGGTGGCGAACACCCCGCCGAGGAAGACGGTGAGCAGCAGCGCGTTGCCGACCATGCCGACCGGCCACGCCCAGACCAGCCGGCGCAGCCCGAGCAGCGCGGAGACCAGCCCGAACGCGTTGCCGACGATCTCCCGGGCCAGCACCGTCGAGCCGCCCACCTGCACCTGTGCGTCCAGCAGCCAGCTCAGCGGGCCCATCAGGCCACCCCGCCGGTGATCGGGGCCACCCCGGTGCCGTCGGTGCCGGTGAGCCGGTCGCCGAGCAGCCGCTCGACGTACTTGGCCAGCACGTCGACCTCCAGGTTGACCGGGTCGCCGACGCTCTTCGCGCCGAGCGTGGTCAGCTTGAGCGTGGTCGGGATCAACCCGACGGCGAACTCGTCCGCGCCCACCTCGGCCACGGTCAGCGAGACACCGTCGATGGTGATCGAGCCCTTCTCCACCACGTACCGGGACAGGGCGGCGGGCAGCCGGAACCGGACCGTCTCCCACTGCTCGGCCGGCTCCCGGGAGAGCACCGCGCCGACGCCGTCCACGTGGCCCTGCACCAGGTGCCCGCCGAGTCGACTGCCGAGTGCGGCGGCCCGCTCCAGGTTGACCGGGTCGCCGACGTTCAGCGCGCCCAGCGCGGAGCGGCGCAGCGTCTCCCCCATCACGTCGGCGGTGAAGACCCCGTCGGCCACGTCCACCACGGTCAGGCACACGCCGTTGACCGCGATGGAGTCGCCGTGCCGGGCGTCGGAGGTGACCAGCGGACCGCGTACGCCGATCAGCGCCGAATCGCCCGCCGTCGGCGTGACCCGGACGATCTCGCCCAACTCCTCGATAATGCCGGTGAACATCTCAGCCCTCCCTTTTGCGGGGCAAAGCGGTGATCCGGAGATCCGGACCGATCTGCGTAACGTCGACGAACTCCAGATCGATGGCCTCAGCGATGGTGCTCACTCCGGCGTCGACCAGTGCGGTCGGGCCGGCGCCGAGCAACCGGGGCGCGACGTACCCGACGATCTTGTCGACCAGGCCGGCCCGGAGGAACGCGCCGGCCAGCCGGGGGCCGCCCTCCAGCAGCACCGCGCGGACCCCGCGCTGGTGCAGCGCCGCGAGCAGCGCCGTCAGGTCGACCCGGCCGTCCGGGTCGGCGCCCACCTCGGCGGCGGTCGCGATCCACGTCCGCGCGGCGCCGTCGCGGACCCGGGCGTCAGCCGGGGTACGCCCCGAGCTGTCCACCACCACCCGCAGCGGCTGCCGGATGGCCAGGCTGCCGTCGCGAAGGTTGCGAGCGGTCAACCGGGGGTCGTCGGCGAGAACGGTGCCCACCCCGGCGAGCACCGCGTCGACAGTGCCACGCAGGGCGTGCACGTCGATCCGGGCCGCCTCCGAGGTGATCCACATGCTGGTGCCGTCGAGCGCGGCGGAGCGCCCGTCGACGGTGGCGGCGTACTTCCAGATGACGTACGGCCAGCCCCGGCGCATCGAGGTCAGCCAGGCGACGTTGCCGGCCTCGGCCTCCTCGCCGCGTACGCCCAGGTCGACACGGACCCCGGCGGCGCGCAGGGTGGCGGCGCCGCCGGACGCGACCGGGTTGGGGTCGGGCACGGCGATGACCACCCGGGCGACCCCGGCCTGGACGAGCGCGGAACTGCAGGGGCCGGTGCGGCCGGTGTGATCGCAGGGTTCCAGAGTGACGACGGCGGTGCCGCCCTTGGCCCGCTGACCGGCCTGCGCGAGAGCGACGATCTCGGCGTGCGGCCCGCCGGCGTACGCGTGGAAGCCCTCACCCACGACCTGGCCGTCGTCGTCGAGCAGCACGCAACCGACCACCGGATTGGGGCTGGTCGTGCCGAGCCCGCGCGCCGCCAACTCGATCGCACGCCGCATCGCCTCATCGACGGAGACGCTGGCCATCGCGCTGCCCCTGCCCTCTCACTCGCCGGTCCGCGCGCTGGCGGTCAGGGAGGCTGCGGCCATGGGGCCGCGGGCAGGCGGAGGCGGAGTCCGGGAACGGCACAGCCGCCCCGGGGGCTCGGCACGGCACGCTGAAGCCAGCGGCCGGCTCGGACCCGTCCGTCCCGCGCGCTGTCTCCCATCCGGACTGTCTGGGCGCGGACGAACCGCCCCCAACCGTCGGCCCCGGATTTTCACCAGGTCCACCGGGCGGCCAGAGCCGTCCGGGTCGCGGGCTGACCACGGTTGGACCGTGGATCACCGCCGGTTCGGAATTTCACCGAGTCCCGCCAGCGCGTGGTGGGTTATACGGGCAGTCTTACACGCCGATGCGGGTGCGCCGCCACCTAGGCGAGGTACTTCACAGCGGGATCACGCGTCAGGTGACGCCGCGACGCCGGTCCACTGCCACGTACGAGCCCGGCTGGCTCTTGGCGACCGTCTTCATCTCCGAGGCCACCGCGATCGCTTCGAGGGGGTCGGTGAACCGCTTGCCGGCGTCGGAGAGGGACACCCCGATGGAGAGCGTGACCAGTGCGGCGCGCCGGATGTTGCCGCGCCGGTCCTTCAGCTCGACGAAGCCGCGCTCACGATCGGTCGCGTCGTAGAGCGTGTCGGCCGACTTCTCGAAGTCGACCACCGCCCGGGACGTCAGCGGGCGGACCTGGTCCGGGGCGCAGACGATGACGAAGTCGTCGCCACCGACGTGACCTAGGAAGGCCGGTGGCAGCCCCACCGCCACCACCGCCCGGTGCAGGCTGCGGGCCAGCGCGGAAATGAAGTCGTCGCCGCGGACGAAACCGTAGCGGTCGTTGACGCTCTTGAACCGGTCGATGTCGATGTAGCCGACCGCGTAGTCGACACCGTGGCGGACCCGGTCGCTGATCTCCCGACGGATCCGGCTGTTGCCGGGCAGCCCGGTCAGCGGGGAGACCTCCCGGAACTCCTTGTTGCGGCGCAACGTGGAGGAGACCCGGGCCACCAGCTCGGCGGTGTCGAACGGCTTGACCAGGTAGTCGTCGGCGCCGGCGCTGAGACCGTGCACCTTGTCCACCGTCATACCCTTGGCGGTCAACATGATCACCGGAATGGCGGAGGTCATCGGGTCGGCGCGCAGCCGCCGGGTCAGCTCCAACCCGTCGATCCGGGGCATCATCAGGTCGATCACCGCCAGGTCCGGACGCTGGCGTTCGATGACCTCGAGCGCCTCCTGACCGTCGCTGGCGTGGATCACCTCGAAGCCGTGCAGCCGCAGGTTGAACTCGACGAAACGAGCGATGTCCTCGTCGTCGTCGACGACGAGGATGATGTCCTTACGGTCGTCGTCGGAGTCCACCTCAGGCGCCTGGAGCCGCGCGTGCCGCCAGTGCCCGCAGGTGCCGTACGGCCTCCGCCGGGTCGGTGGCGCCGTACACGGCGGTGCCGGCCACGAACGCGTCGGCGCCCGCGGCGGCGGCCTGCTCGATGGTGTCGGCGGCGATGCCGCCGTCCACCTCGATGCGCAGTTCCAGGTGCCCGGCGGAGATGTGGCGGCGGGCGGTACGAACCTTGTCCAGCAGTTGCGGGATGAACCGCTGCCCGCCGAAGCCGGCCTTGATCGTCATGATCAGCAGGGTGTCGAAGCTGGGCAGCAGGTCGAGGTACGGCTCGATCGGGGTGTCCCGGTCGATGGCCAGGCCAGCCTTCGCACCGGCCGAGCGCAGGTCCTTGGCCAGCGCCACCGGGTCGTCGGACGCCTCGGCGTGGAAGGTGACGTTGTACGCCCCGGCGTCCGCGTAACCGGGGGCCCAGCGGCGCGGATCCTCGATCATCAGGTGCACGTCGAACGGCATCGCGGTGACAGCCCGCA
Source organism: Micromonospora sp. M61 (assembly GCF_018070245.1). Taxonomy (NCBI): domain Bacteria; kingdom Bacillati; phylum Actinomycetota; class Actinomycetes; order Micromonosporales; family Micromonosporaceae; genus Micromonospora; species Micromonospora sp. M61. The sequence goes on from NZ_JAGPYA010000032.1 coordinate 11,072, forward strand.
GGCTCTGCACGACGGGCAGCCCGATGGTCAGGTTCGGCACGAAGTGGTTGTCCATCACATCGACGTGCAACCAGTCCGCGGCGTCCTCGACGGCACGGACTTCTTCGGCGAGGCGGGCGAAATCGGCGGCCAGAATGCTCGGCGCGACGATCGGCGGCGGTACGGTCACGTGGTCAGTGTACGAACGTTGCGGCCCGCAACCCGCATCGCGGCACCAACAGGGACGCGCTGTGACCCAGCAGTGACCAGTGGTGCAGAATTGGTCGCTCCGGACCGCCGATTCCGGACGAACAGACGTCAGTGGCTGGCCGATCGACGGAAAGGCGACGACACTCCAACCGGGACTGTGCCGTAGGCTGCACGCCCGCCGGGGTCTCGCCGCGGGGCGCGGTGACCGGCCGCCAGCTCCCGGAAGGGCGGACGATGCGACGGTGGCTTCCAGCGCTGGCGCTGGCCGGCGTCACCACGATGCTGCTGGCCGGCTGCGCGCCGGCGCGAGGCGCGGACGGTGACCTCACCGACGACTGGCCGGCGCTGCGGGTCCCGAAGCCGTTCGCTCCCGCCGCCGACACCTGCCTGCCCCGGATCATCCCGGTCGTGCAGGCCAGCACCTACGAGACGGTGGACTGCGCGCGCAGTCACCTGGCCGAGACCATCCACGTCGGCACGTTCGTCGGGCCCGACGCGCTGACCGAGACCCGACCCGAGTCCGGGTCGCCGGCGCTGCGCACCGCCCGCGCCGAGTGCGACCAGCGGGCCCGGGAGGTGCTCGGCGGCGACTGGCACACCGCCCGGCTGGCGCTGTCGCTCGCGTTGCCGTCCGCACCCGCCTGGTCCGGCGGCGCGCGCTGGTTCCGCTGCGACCTCAGCGAGACCGGCAGCATCGACAACACCCGTCCGGTCAACCGCACCGGCAGCCTGCGCGGCGCGTTGATCGGCGACAACCCGCTGACGCACCGCTGCTTCGACCCGAAGCTGATCGGCGACAACCTCAACTACATGGCGCCGGTGCTCTGCACCGAACCGCACCGCGCCGAGTTCGTGGGCGTCTACGAGGAGCGGGACATGAGCTGGGCCGACTTCAAGAAGTCGCCCGCGCAGGCGCACCAACGTTGCATGCAGTTGATCGCCGAGTTCGCGTCCGTGCCGAACAACAGCGACCTGCCGTACCGGGCCGGGTCCATCTACTACCCACCGTCGCAACGCGAGTGGGAGGAGGGTGACCGGGGCGTTCGGTGTTTCCTGTGGAGCGACGACCGCAAACTCACCCGCTCGATGCGGGGTGCCGGCCCGGAGGGACTACCGGCGATCTGAACATCGGTGCCGTATGCTGCTGCGCCGTGGCGCTACCGACCGGCGAGGTCCGGCCGGAGGCCACCAGCGGCGGGAGGTCGGGGATGCGACGGTGGTTGGCGGCGTTCGCCGGGGGTGCGGCCCTGGCCCTGGCACTGGCCGGGTGCGGCGCACCCGCCGGAGTCGACACTGACCTCATCGACGACTGGCCGGCGCCCGTCGCGGCGCAGCAGTTCGTTCCCGCCGCCGACGTCTGCCACCACTCCTCCCAGCAGGTCGGCTTCCTGAGCGGTTACAACCCGATGCCGTGCACCGAGGCCCACCGGGTGGAGACCATGCACGTCGGCACCCTCACCGGCCCGGGCGCCGAGCGCGACGCACCGCCGCAGGCCGGGTCGGTGGGCATGCGGGCCGCGCAGAGCGCCTGCGACACCGAGGTCAACAAGGCGCTGGGCGCCGACTGGCGGTCCGGGCGACTCGGCGTGACAGTCGTGCTGCCCTCGCCGCAGGCGTGGTCGGGCGGGGCCCGCTGGTACCGCTGCGACGTCACCGAGATCGCCAGCATCGACGACACCGCTGTCGACCTGCGCACCGGCAGCCTCCGGGGCGCACTGTCCGGCGCGGCGCCACTGGCGTACCGCTGCTTCAACCCGAAGCTGGTCAAGGACGACGTCGACGAGATGGTGCCGGTGTCCTGCACCGCCAAGCACCACGCCGAGTTCGTCGGGGTCTGGCAGGCGCCGGACGTCACCTACGCCGAGTTCTCCCGCACCATCAAGCGCACCCACCGTGCCTGCCAGTCGGTGATCGCCAAGTACGCGAAGGTACCGGACAACTCCCAGCTCGACTTCCGCGCCGGGACGATCTACTACCAGCCGTACGAGGAGGAGTGGAAGAACGGCAACCGTGGCGTGCAGTGCTTCCTCTGGATCTCCGACCGCAACCTCACCCGCTCGATGAAGAACGCCGGCAACAAGGGCCTCCCGGTCACCTGAGCGCCCCTGAGCTGAAGGAAGGGCCCCGAGGGGCCCTTCCTTCGCGCGTCGGGTGTCGGTGCGACTCAGCCTCGGCGCAGGACGGCGAGGAACATCGCGTCGGTGCCGTGGCGGTGCGGCCAGAGCTGCACGGTCGGCCCGTCGCCCAGACCGGGCATGCCGGCCGGCAGCAGCGGCCGGGCGTCCACGAAGTCCACAGCGACCCCGCTACGGCGGGCCGCCTCGGTCACCGTCACGTGTGTCTCGACAGTGTGCGGCGAGCAGGTGACGTAGGCGACCAGCCCACCGGGGCGGACCGCCCGCAGCGCCGCGCCGAGCAACTCCCGTTGCAGCCGGGTCAGCGGCGGCAGGTCGGACGGCTGGCGACGCCAACGCGACTCCGGCCGGCGGCGCAGCGACCCCAGCCCGGTGCACGGGGCGTCGACCAGGACCCGGTCGAAGTGCTGCTCCGGCAGCTTCGGGTCGCCGCCGACCTCGCGGCCGTCCATGGTCAGCACGGCCACCGGCAGGTCCCGGGTCGCCAGGGAGACCAGCCGGGCACGATGCTCGGCCACCTCCACCGCTGTCACCCGGGCACCACGTTGCGCGGCCATCGCGCCGAGCAGCCCGGCCTTGCCACCCGGGCCGGCGCACAGGTCCAGCCAACGCCCGTCCGGGCCGTCCAGCGGCGCGTCGGCGAGTGCGGCGGCCACCAGCTGGGAGCCCTCGTCCTGGACGTGGGCCCGACCGTCGACCACCGCCGGGATGTCGCCCGGCGCTCCGCCGGGCAGATAGACGGCGTACGGCGAGAAGGCACCGGGCGCTCCGCCGACCTGGTCGGCCAACTCGACCGGGTCGATCAGCCCCGGCCGCGCGCACAGGTGCACCGGCGGGCGCTCATTGTCCTCGATCAGCAGGCGCTCGGTCTCACCCAGATCACCGTCGAGCGCCTCGGAGAACGCCCGCACGATCCACTGCGGGTGGCTGTACGCCAGTGCGAGGTGCCCGACCGGGTCGGTCTCCATCGGCGGGGCGAGCTTCGCCACCCAGGCGTCCGCGTCCCGGGTGGACACCTCGCGCAGCACCGCGTTGGCGAAGCCGGTGGCACCCGGTGCGACCGAGCGGACCAGGTCCACTGTCGACGAGACGGCGGCGTGCGCCGGCACCCGGGTGTGCAGGAGCTGGTACGCCCCGAGCCGCAGCGCGTCACGCACCGGCGGGTCGATCCGGGCCACGTCCCGGCCGGCCGCGTCGGTCAGGATCGCGTCCAACGTGCCGATGTGGCGCAGGGTGCCGTAGGTCAGTTCGGTGGCGAAAGCCGCGTCCCGACCGAACAGCCCCTCCTCCCGCAGGATCATGGGCAGCACCAGGTTGGCGAACGCGTCGTCGCGGTGCACCGCGGCAACCGCCTCGTACGCCGCACGACGCGGTCGGTCCAATGGTGGCCGGACCGGCCGGCGGTCCCCGCCACGACCCGCGGGCGGGCCGGAGCGGGTGGGGCGGGTGCCCTCGGGGGCTGTCACGCGAAGTCCTCTCCAGTGCCGACCCGGACGCCGCGCGCCCAGTCGGTCGCGCCCATTGCCCGCTTGCCCGCGGCGCGGACCTCGCCGAGGCGCACCGGCACTGTCGCCGTGCCGCTCAGCACCCGGGACTTCTCCACCAGCAACTCCCCCGGCTTCAACTCTGGGCCGTCGGGCACCGGCACGACCGGGCCGAGCTTCACCCGCTCGCCACGGAAGGTGGTCCAGCTGCCCGGTGCCGGGGTGCAGGCCCGGATCCGACGGTCCACGGCGAAGGCCGGATCGCTCCAGCGCACCCGGGCGTCGTCCACAGTCAGCTTCGGCGCCAACGACACCCCGTCGGCGGGCTGCGGCTCGGCCCGGGCGGTGCCGTCGGCGATCGCGTCGAGCACCGCCACCAGCAGACCGGCACCGGAGTCGGCGAGCCGCTCCAGCAGGTCACCAGAGGTGTCGGCGGCCCGGATCTCGTCGGTCAGGGTGCCGTAGACCGGGCCGGTGTCCAGGCCCTCCTCCAACTGGAAGACGCTGGCACCGGTCAGCTCGTCGCCGTGCAGCACGGCGTGCTGCACCGGTGCGGCACCCCGCCAGGCGGGCAGCAGCGAGAAGTGCAGGTTGATCCAGCCGTGCCGGGGGATCTCCAGGGCGGCCGGCGGCACCAACGCGCCGTAGGCCACCACCGGCACGCAGTCCGGCGCGAGCGCGCGGAGCCGGTCGAGGAACTCGGGGTCGCGGGGACGGGCCGGCGTGAGCACCTCGACGCCGTGCTCGTCGGCCCACTCGCCGACCGGGGACCGGGACAGGCCACGCCCGCGTCCGGCGGGCGCGTCCGGCCGGGTGACCACGGCGACCAGCTCGTGCCGGGAGGCGGCGACGGCGGCCAGGGCGGGAACGGCGACGGCCGGCGTGCCGGCGAAGATCACGCGCATCCGGTCACCGACCCAGACCGAACGGGTCGCTGAGGTGCGGGCTGAGCTTCACCGTGGGCGGGGCCGCCGCGTCGTACCAGTCGGCCTGGCGGATCGCCTTCATGGCCTCCTTGCGCCCGGCGGCGTCCAGCCGGTCGAGGAAGAGCACACCGTCGAGGTGGTCGGTCTCGTGCTGCACACAGCGGGCCATCAGGCCGCTGCCGACGATCTGCATCGGGTCGCCGAACGAGCTGAAGCCCTTGGCGATGACGTTCTGGCGGCGCTTGGTGTCGAAGTAGAGCCCGGGGATGGACAGGCAGCCCTCCGGGCCGTCCTGCTCTTCCTCGTCGGGGAACTCGAGCACGGGGTTGACCAGGTGCCCGAGCACGTCGTCGACGTCGAAGGCGAACACCCGCAGGCTCACACCGAGCTGCGGGGCGGCCAGGCCGGCGCCGTTCTGCTCACGCATCGTGTCGGTGAGGTCAGCGACGAGCCGACGCAGCTCGGCGTCGAAGTCGACCACCGGATCGGCCGGCGTGCGCAGCACCGGATCCCCAAACAGACGGATGGGCTGGACGGTCACGCGGGGTGGCTCCTTCATGGGTCGGACGGGGATGCCGTACCAGTCTACGGAGTGCCCCGCCGCACGCTGGCCGGCGTACCTCGATCGGCGACGGCCGGTGTGCCCAGCGTCACCAGCAGGCTCTCGTAGCCACGCAGGGTGAGCCGGGTCCGGTGCCGGGGCTGCTCGGCCAGCGCCAGCTCGGGGAGGCGGCGCAGCAGCATCGGGAAGGCCAGTTGCGCCTCCAGCCGGGCCAGGCCGGCGCCGAGGCAGTAGTGCGGGCCGGCGCCGAAGGACAGCGGGTGCGCCTGGTCACGGGTCGGGTCGAAGCGCTGTGGGTCGGGAAACCGGCGCGGGTCCCGGTTGGCCGCGCCGAGCAGCAGCAGCGTCGTGCTGCCGGACGGCAGGTCGAGCCCGCCGCAGCGCACCGGCGCCGTGCTGGTGCGGGTCGTCAGCTGCACCGGCGAGTCGTAGCGCAGCAGCTCCTCGACGTACGCCGGGGCGAGCGCGGGATCGGCGCGCAGCCCGGCGGCGGCGGCCGGGTGGTCCAGCAGCACGACGAGACCGTTGCCGAGCAGGTTGGTGGTGGTCTCGAAGCCGGCCACCAGCAGCACGACCAGGTTGGCCAGCAGTTCGTCGCCGGTGAGACGGTCGCCGTCGGCGTCGTGCACCTGGACCAGCGCGGTGGTCAGGTCGTCGGCCGGTGCCCGCCGCCGGGCGACGATCAGCTCGACGAAGTAGTCGCGCAGCTCGGAGGCGCCCGCGTCGGCGACCGTCAACTCCTCGGGGGTTATCTCCGGCTCCAGCACCCCGGTCAGGTCACCGGCCCAACGGCGGAACAGCGGCCGGTCGGCGGCGGGTACGCCGAGCAGCTCGCAGATCACCCCGACCGGCAGCGGGTACGCGAAGTCGGCCAGCACGTCGACCGGAGCGCCGTCCTCGGCCCGGGAGACGATCGCGTCGAGCAGTTCCTCGGCCTGCGCCCGCACCACGTCGCGCATCCCGGCGATCCGGCGAGGGCTGAACGCCCCGGCGGCCAGCCGACGCATCCGGCTGTGGTCAGGCGGGTTGGTCCGCAGCATGGACCGGGCGATCGACGACACGGCGGGGCTGTCCCGCCAGTTCGGCCAGACCTCGTCGCGCAGCGGGTCGTCGAGCACACCGAGCCGGGAGTCGCGCAGCAGCTCGTCGGCCTCCGGGTAGCCGGTCACCACGTACATGCCCGGCATCGCCTGCACCACCGGCCCATGGGCGCGCAGCCGCTCGTACGTCGGGTACGGGTCGACGCGTCCCTGCGGCGACATGAGCAGTGTGAGCGCTTCGGCAGCCTCCATGGCTGGCCTCCCCCGTCGATGCGTCGGAGGTTCCATCATCCCGGTGCGGCCGCCATCCGGCAGCCCTCGGCGCCGTGCAGTCGACGTCGAGCACAGGCGCCGGCGACTCAGGCGCCGGCGCCCAGAGCTCAGGCGCTGGCGGCCGGGTCCCCGGCGAGCACCGCGTCACCGCGGAGCAGCGCGGGCTCAGGCAGCGGCAGCTGGATCTTGTGAGCCGCCTCCCAGTCGTAGATCAGGCCGGGGCGGACCTGGGCGGCGAAGTAGTCGATCGCCGTCATCCCACCCACGACCGGCTCGTCGACCTCGGCGACCAGCTGGGCGGGGACCATGGAGAACCCGTTCTGGAGGGCGGCGCTGAGGCGGCGGTGACCGTCGACGACGAAGAAGTACTCGCCGGTGAACCCGATCTTCAGGGGTTCGAGGGCCTCGTCGCCGGCCTCGGCCACCTCGCCGACGAAGTCGGTGTCCCACAGACCGCGCAGCGTGGCGATGTCCTCGGTCGGGTAGACGCGGGCCGGGTCCAGCAGCAGCAGCGGCGGGCCGTCACGCAGCACCTCGGCGCCGAGCTTCCCCTCGTACGCGGCGACGATGTGCTCGATCACCTCGGTGGCGGACGCCCGGGTGGTGTCGCAGATCAGGTCGTAGTTGCGCAGCCGGGCCTTGTCCACGCCGTATCGGATGATGAACCGGCTGCGCTCGCTCACGCTGCGCTCACGAAGCTTGGCCTTGGCCTCCTCCAGGGAGGCGTAGCTCTCCGCCGGGCCGGACGGTCGGGCGAGCACCCGACGGGCCGCCTCACCCGGCTCGGTGATCATGTGGACCTTGAGCGCGTCGGTGAAGAAGTGCCAGGCCAGCCGGGAGTCCATGACCAGGCGCTCACCGGAGGCGGCAATGTCCCGCTGGAGCTGGTCGACGTAGCCGTCGACAGCCTGGTCGAGCTCGGCGTGCAGGTTGAGCTGCAACGCGGTCATCTGCCGCTGCTGCGCCATCTCCCGGTAGAGGTCCCCCACACTGACCCGGCGCATGCCGAGCCGCTTGGCGATCTCGACCGACACGGTGCTCTTGCCGCTGCCGAGGTCGCCGTTGAAGACGATCGATTGTCCAACGGTCACGACTGGTCCACCCCTGATCACCGGATCATTGACATCATCGACATCGCGCCCGAGCAACGCGTTACCGCCATTGTCGCGCCATCCTGCGGCGGCCCCGACTCGGCGCGTCCGACGCTCCGTCGCGACCTGGAGCCGCCGTACGCCTCGGCATGACGGGCGATGCTACCACTCTGACGCCACCGCCCTGCCGGACGCGGTGTGCGGGCGACCACCCGACGGACGGGCTGCGGCACCGCCGGCACCGGCGGAAACTTCTCAGAAGAGGCTCAACGGATCAACCTGGAGACGGACCGGGTCGGCGGCCTTGCGGGCGGCACGGACACCGGCAGCCGAGTGCAGCGCCTCGGCGAGCGCGGCAGCTCGGGCTCGGGGCACCCGGACCAGCATCCGCTCCCGGCCCTCCTCGGCCGGCACCGGCCCGAGCACCTCGGCGTCCGCGGGCAGCCGGGCAGCGGTGAGCAGGTCCGCCACCGCCTCGGCCGGGCCGGTGACGCTCGCCATCCGTACCGCCGGCGGGAAGCCCAGCTCCCGGCGCTCGGCCAACTCCCGGCCGGCGAACCAGGCCGCGTCCCAGCGCAGCAACGCCTGCACAGGGGCGAGCGCGCCGTCGGCGACCACCACCACCCGGCCGGCCGGCGCCGGGCGGGCCAGGGCCGCCGCGGCCAGCCAGCGCCGCAGCGCCTCCTCCCCGGCCCGCAGGTCGGCCCGGGTCAGCAGGGCCCACGAGTCGAGCAGCAGCACCGCGCCGTAGCCGCCCTCGGCGACCGGCTCCGCACCCGGCGTGGCCACCACCAGGGCCGCGCCGCCGGGCACGTCGGTCAGCACCTCCTCGCGCCCCGAGGTGCGCACCGGGACGTCCGGGAACGCCCGCCCCAGCTCCTCGGCGGTCCGCCGGGCACCGGTCACCGCGGCCCGCAGCCGCCGCCCACCGCACTCCGGGCAGGCGTACGCGGCGGCCACCCGGGCACACCACCGGCAGGCCGGGGTGCCGCCGGCCGAGGGCAGCGCGAGCGGGCCGGCGCAGTGCGCGCAGCGCGCCGGGGTGCGGCAGTCGGCGCAGGAGATCGACGGCAGGTAGCCGCGCCGGGGCACCTGCACCAGCACCGGATGGTCCTGCCGGAGGGCGTCGCGGGCGGCCGTCCAGGCCAGGCTGGGCAGCCGGGCGGTGGCGGCCCCGGGGTCGCGGGCCAGTTGGGGGTCGTCGCCGGTCGGCGCGATGGCCGGGATCCGGGCCCGCACGGTCGCCCGGTCAGCGACCACCTCCCGCGCCCAGCCGGTCTCCAGCAGCAGTTGCGCCTCGGAGGTCCGGGCGTACCCACCGACCAGCGCCCCAGCCTCGGCGAGCTGGACGCGGGTGAGCAGCACGTCACGGGCGTGCGGGTAGGGGGCCCGGGGTTCGGAGTGCAGGTCGTCGCCGTCGTCCCAGATGGCGACCAGGCCGAGCCGGTCCACCGGGGCGAACATCGCCGCCCGGGTGCCGATCACCACTGGCACCTGGCCGCGGCGGGCGGCGAGGAACGCCCGGTAGCGCCGGGCCGGCCCGAGCGCGGCGGAGAGGCTGACGTGCCGTCCCGGACCGAGCACGCTGGTGAGCGCGGCGTCCAGCCGGTCGAGGTCACGGGCATCGGGCACCACGACGACCGCCCCGCGCCCCCCGGCGACGGTGGCGGCCACCGCGTCGGCGTAGCGGGCCGCCCAGTCCTCGCCGGGCAGCGCCGACCAGACCGCACGCGGTGCGCGGCCGTCGGTGAGCGCGCGCAGCAGCGCGGGGCCGGTCGGGTAGTCCCGCCAGCCACGAGGGTCGACCGCTGCGGCCTCGGCGACGGCCGTCGGGCCGGGTTCGTCGTCGCGGGCCTCCTTCTCCACCCGCGCGTGCCGGGGCGGCACGGCGAGCCGAAGCACGTCGGCGAGGTTGCCCGCGTACCGGTCGGCGACCGCCCGGGCCAGCCGGGCGACCTCGGGCGCCAGCACCGGTTCCGGCGAGACCACCTTCTCCAGGTACGCGAGGCGGCCGGTGTGCCCGGAGTCGTCGGCACGGGACAGCAACCACCCGTCGACGAGCTGCCCGGCGAAGCGCACCTTCACCCGCGTACCGGGAATCGCCACCTCGTCCAGCTCGGCGGGCACCAGGTAGTCGAACGGGCGGTCCAGGTGTGCCAGCGGGACATCCACGCAGACGCGCGCGACCGGCGACCCATCCGCGGGTCGCCGGTCGCTGTGCCTGGTGGCGGTCAGGCTCCCGCAGCCGACTTGAGGTCGGCGGCCCGGTCGGTGCTCTCCCAGGTCAGGTCCGGCAGCTCCCGGCCGAAGTGGCCGTACGCGGCGGTCTGCTGGTAGATCGGGCGGAGCAGGTTGAGGTCCCGGATGATCGCGGCCGGGCGCAGGTCGAACACCTCGGTGACGGCCTTCTCGATCGAGGAGACCGGCACGGTCTCGGTGCCGAACGTCTCGATGAACAGGCTCACCGGGTGCGCCTTGCCGATGGCGTAGGCAACCTGCGCCTCGCACCGCTCGGCCAGGCCGGCGGCGACCACGTTCTTGGCGACCCAGCGCATCGCGTACGCGGCCGAGCGGTCCACCTTGGACGGGTCCTTGCCGGAGAACGCGCCACCGCCGTGCCGGGCGTACCCGCCGTAGGTGTCGACGATGATCTTGCGGCCGGTCAGGCCGGCGTCACCCATCGGGCCGCCGATCTCGAAGCGGCCGGTCGGGTTGACTAGCAGCCGGTAGCCCTCGGTGTCCAACCCGAGGCTCTCCAGCTCCGGCGCGATGACGTGGTCACGCACGTCCGGGGTGAGCAGCGAGTCCAGCGAGATGTCGGCAGCGTGCTGGCTGGACACGACAACGGTGTTCAGCCGGACCGGGCGCAGCCCCTCGTACTCGATGGTGACCTGGGTCTTGCCGTCCGGGCGCAGGTAGGGGATCGTGCCGTCCTTGCGGACCGCGGCGAGCCGGCGGGCCAGCCGGTGGGCGAGGGCGATCGGCAGCGGCATCAGCTCGGGCGTCTCCGAGCAGGCGAAGCCGAACATCATGCCCTGGTCGCCGGCGCCCTGCGCGTCCAGCGCGCTCTCCGACGCCCCGGTACGCAGCTCGAAGGCGTTGTCCACGCCCTGCGCGATGTCCTCGGACTGCGCTCCGATGGAGACGCTGACCCCGCAGGAGGCGCCGTCGAAGCCCTTCTTCGACGAGTCGTAGCCGATGTCGAGGATGGTCCGGCGGACGATCGTCGGGATGTCGGCGTACGCCTTGGTGGTCACCTCACCGGCGATGTGCACCTGGCCGGTGGTGATCATGGTCTCCACCGCGACCCGGCTGTGCGGGTCCTCGGCCAGCAGCGCGTCGAGGATGCCATCGCTGATCTGGTCAGCGATCTTGTCCGGGTGGCCTTCCGTGACCGATTCGGACGTGAAGAGACGGCGTGTCACGGCACTCCTAAGCGTGTGAGGTCGTTCCGCGGCAGTCTAATCACCACTGCGGCCGGTGTCGGGATCGGTCGCGCCGTTTACCACTCGTCAGGAACTGCCGGGCAGCCGCGCCACGACGAGATCCCAGACGGTGTCGGCCACGGCCTCCTTGGCCTGCTCGGGAAGCCGGCTGACCGAGCCGTCCGCCCCGATGACCGTCACCGTGTTGGTGTCGGCGCCGAAGACCTTGTCGTGGCCAACCTCGTTGATCACGATCAGGTCGGCCCGCTTCCGGGCGAGTTTTGCTCTGCCGTTGGCCTCGGCGTCGCCGGTCTCGGCGGCGAACACCACCAGCAGCTGCTCCGGTCGCTTGCGCTGGCCGAGCTCCGCTGCGATGTCGGGGTTCGTGACGAGCTCGATGGTGGGCGCGACACCATCGTCCGACTTCTTGATTTTGCCAGCCGCGTACGTCGCCGGGCGGAAATCGGCCGGAGCCGCCGCCATCACCACCGCGTCCGCGTCGACGGCGGCCTTCACCGTCGCCTCCCGCAGCTCGGCGGTGGTGCCCACCCGGATCAGGTCGACGCCGGCGGGGTCGGGCAGGGAGACGTTCGCCGCGATCAGGGTGACCCGGGCGCCCCGGGCCACGGCGGCGCGGGCGAACGCGTAACCCTGCTTGCCCGAGGAGCGGTTGCCCAGGAAACGGACCGGGTCCAGTGGCTCCCGGGTGCCACCCGCGGTGACGACCACCCGACGGCCGGCCAGGTCGGCGAGGGCGACGTCGCCCCGGGCCAGCACCTGACGGGCGATGGCGAAGATCTCCGCCGGGTCGGGCAGTCGCCCCTTGCCGGTGTCGACGCCGGTGAGCCGGCCGACGGCGGGCTCGATGACCCGGACGCCCCGGGAGCGCAGCGTGGCGACGTTGGCGACGGTGGCTGGGTGCTCCCACATCTCGGTGTGCATGGCGGGGGCCAGCAGCACCGGGCAGCGGGCGGTCAGCAGGGTGTTGGTCAGCAGATCGTCGGCGAGCCCGTGCGCGGCCTTGGCGAGCAGGTCGGTGGTGGTCGGCGCGACCACCACCAGATCGGCCTGCTTACCGAGTCGGACGTGCGGCACCTCGTGGACGTCGGTCCAGACGTCGTCGGCGACCGGCTGGCCGGAGAGTGCCGCCCAGGTCGGCGCCCCGACGAACCGGAGCGCCGACGCGGTCGGCACGACACGGACCCGGTGACCTGATTCGGTGAAGAGTCGCAGCAGCTCACACGCCTTGTAGGCGGCGATGCCGCCGCCAACCCCGAGGACGATCGAGGCGGACATCGGCCGGCGAGTGCTTACGGCTGGTCGGTCGGCTCGGCGGTGAGCAGGCCCGAGTTGATCTCGCGCATGGCGATGGAGAGGGGCTTCTCCTGCGGGGTGGTCTCGACGAGCGGGCCGACGTACTCCAGCAGACCCTCACCGAGCTGGCTGTAGTAGGCGTTGACCTGGCGCGCGCGCTTGGCGGCGAAGATGACCAGCGCGTACTTCGACGTCGTCTTCTCGAGGAGCTCGTCGATCGGCGGGTTGGTGATGCCTTCGGGGTTGGCGATGGATCCCACGAATTAACCTCTGCGTCTTTCGAGCCGCGCGGACGCGGTGCTGAGTCTCAACAGCGGCCGACCGTCAGCCGCGCACTCGCGACCAGGTCGGATCCGGATAAGAAGAACCGAGTAAGCCTACCAGCTCGTCGGCCACCCGCTCGGTGAGGTCGTGGGTCAGCGTGTGCTCGAAGGCGGCCGCCACCACGGCGTCGGGGTGATACCCGGGTGGGCTCAGCAGCACCAGCCGCGAATCGGGCAGGCGCGCGCGCACCAGCGGGGCGCCAGGCAGGTCGAGCGAAAGAAGCACCGGCTGCCCGGCGTCGAGCCGGGCGCGCAGCGGTTGGTACGGGGTGCCCCGGCGGTACGAGCCGATCCGGGACCACTCCAGCAGCTCGCCGTCGACGAGTCGGCGATCGAACTCGGCGGGGGCGAGGAAGACGCGATCAACGCCGTCGATTTCCGACTCCCGGCGCGGCCGTGTGGTCGCCGGCACCGGCAACCACACGGACGGAGAACGCGCCCGGACGAGCTCGACGACACTCTCCCTGCCGGAACCCGAAGGTCCAGCCAGGACAGTGAGCCGAGCCGCCGGGCGCGCCTCGTCATCCGTGCTCACTGCTTGTTTCTACACGCTGCCAGGTTCAGTTGGCGGCGAACTCTCCAAGCAGTGCCTTGCGCTGCTGCTCGCCGAGGCCACGCAGGCGACGGCTGTCGGCGATCTTGAGCTTCTCCATGATCTGGGTCGCCCGGATCTTGCCGATACCCGGCATGGCCTGCAGGACGGCCGAAACCTTGAGCTTGCCGACGACGTCGTCGCCCTCGGCGCGCTCGAGGACAGCACCGAGGGTGGTCTTGCCCTGCTTGAGCTGCTCCTTCAGCTGAGCACGGGCCTTGCGGATCTCCGCGGCCTTCTCGAGCGCGGCAGCGCGTTGTTCGGGGGTCAGTGACGGGAGCGGCACCAGTTCTCCTCAGGTCCCTATCGCGGCGGGCGGGGCGCACCGCCGCATCTGTGAAACGTGGTGTCGCTGTGAACCAAGGGGTCCATGGTTCCCAGCGCGGGGAAAACTAGCGGTCAACGGAGCTTTCGGCAACGTGGGGGGCCCATGATCAACGCACAGTGACCGACCCGTCAGTCAGTCACCGGGCAGGCAATACGGCCCGACAGTCGGCCAGAACCCGGTCCGCGGCGGCCCGCAGGGCAGCGACGTCGGGGCCCGCCGAGAGCACCTCCCGGGAGTACGACGGGAGCACCGAGCCCAGGCTCGAACCGAAGACGGCACGCAGATCGGCTGCCCCGGCACCCTGCGCGCCGAGGCCCGGGGCGAGCAGTGGACCCCCCACGCCGGATAGGTCGTGACCGGTGTCGCCGATGGTCGCCCCGACCACCAGACCGAAGCTCCCGAGTGGTGTCGCACCCCTGTTGAGCTGGGAAATCTCGTCGATGACGGTCTGCGCGACGGTGCGGCCGTCGGCCGTACGGGCCCGCTGCACGGCCGCGCCCTCGGGGTTGGAGGTGAGGGCGAGCACGAACACCCCGCCGCCGTGCTGGGCGGCCAGCTCGAACATCGGCGCCAGCGAACCGACCCCGAGGTAGGGGCTCGCGGTGACCGCGTCGACATACAGGGGGCTGGATGGATCAAGGTACGCGGAGGCGTACGCGCTCACCGTCGAGCCGATGTCGCCGCGCTTGACGTCAAGGAGAACGAGCGAGCCGGCCTCCCGTAACTGTCGGATAGTTGACTCAAGAATCGCCACGCCGTGGGACCCGAATCGCTCGAAAAAGGCCGACTGGGGCTTGACCACCGCAACCCGGTCACCGAGGGCTTCCACGACGGTTTGGGTGAAGCGGTCAAGACCCTGAAGGTCGTCGGCGAGACCCCAACGGGCCAGCAGACCGGGATGCGGGTCGATGCCCACACAGAGCGGCCCCCGCTCGTCGACCGCCCGGTGCAGCCGGCTTCCGAAGCTCTCCATCCGGTACTCCCTCTCTCCTCCTGCCGGGCGGCGGACCGCCTCCCGGGTACCCGTCGATCACGACCGGTTCAGCCGGCCGCCACCGCCGCCGCGACGCCAGCCGCGATCCGAGCCAGGTCGACGTCATCGGTGACGTACGGCGGCATCGTGTAGACCAGGTCGCGGAACGGGCGCAACCACACCCCCTGCTCGACCGCGGCCCTGGTGGCCGCGCCGAGGTCGACCTCGTGATCGAGCTGCACCACCCCGATCGCGCCGAGCACCCGCACGTCGGCGACGCCCGGCGTGCCGCGCAGGGGCTCCAGACCGGCACGCAGACCGGCGCCGACCCTGGCGACCTGCCCCGCCCAGTCCCCGGCCCGCAGCAGCCCGATGGAGGCGTTGGCCACCGCGCAGGCCAACGGGTTGCCCATGAACGTGGGCCCGTGCGCCAGCACGCCAGCGGCGGAGATGCCACGGGCGACCTCAGGGGTGCAGAGCGTCGCCGCGAGCGTCAGGTAGCCCCCGGTGAGTGCCTTGCCCACGCACAGCACGTCCGGGGTCACCTCGGCGTGCTCGGCCGCGAACATCGCACCGGTACGGCCGAACCCGGTGGCGATCTCGTCGAAGATCAGCAGCACCCCGTGGGCGCGGGTCACCTCGCGCAGCACCCGCAGGTAACCCGGGTGGTGGAAACGCATCCCGCCGGCGCCCTGGACGACAGGTTCGACGATCACCGCGGCCAGCTCGTCGGCGTACCGCTCGACGGTCTCCACCAACGCCGCCACGTACGCGTCGTCGGGCGGGTCGTCGAAGCCGCCCGGCGGAACCGGCGCGAACACCTGCCGGGGCAGCACGTCGCCCCAGAGGTGGTGCATGCCGCCCTCCGGGTCGCAGACGCTCATCGGGTGGAACGTGTCGCCGTGGTAGCCGCCCCGCCAGGTCGCCAGCCGGCGTCGCTGCGGCTGCCCGACGGCCCGCTGGTACTGCAGGCACATCTTCACCGCCACCTCCACGCTGACGGAGCCGGAGTCGGCCAGGAACACGTGCTCCAGGCCCTCCGGGGTCAGCTCGACCAGGGTCCGGGCGAGCTGCACGGCGGGCTCGTGGGTGAGCCCGCCGAACATCACGTGACTCATCCGGCCGAGCTGGTCGGTCACCGCCGCGTCCAGCACCGGGTGCCGGTACCCGTGGATCGCCGCCCACCAGGACGACATCCCGTCCACCAGCTCCCGCCCGTCGGCCAGCCGCAGCCGTACCCCCTCGGCGCTCCGCACCACGTAGGGCGGGTTCGTCGGCGGCAGCGCGGCGTACGGGTGCCAGACGTGCGCCCGGTCGGCGGCCAGGATCTCCTCGGGTGTCACGCGTACTCCTTCGTGCCTCAGGCGGCCCGGACGGCGGACGTCCTGCGGCCGGGTCGAACCTCGCCGTCGCCGCCTCCCGCGCCGCCGCCGCTCCCATGTCCGCTGCCTTTGCTCTGCACCCACGGACGCGTCACCCGGGGACGCGACACCCACGGACGCGACACCCGTGGACGCCTCACCCGGTGACGCGACACCCGGTGGCCGGGTGTCGCGCTCCGGGTGGTGCATCCACGGGTGCAGAGCAAAGGGGCAACAGCGGGGGTGGGCTCCTCGGCGCGCAGCGGGCTCGGCGCCCGGTTGCGCCGGGCCAGCACCGGACCGGGGGCGGTCACCGACCGGCGACCGGTTCCGGTGCCACGGTTGCGGCCGTCGCGCGGGCGGCGGCGCGCACCAGGGCCGGGCCCCGGTAGATGAAGCCCGTGTAGAGCTGCACCAGGGACGCGCCGGCGTCGAACATCCGTGCCGCGTCGTCCGGGTCGAGCACCCCGCCGACGCCGACGATCGGTAGCCGGCCACCGGTTTCGGAGTGCACGAAGGCGACGACGTCGCGGGCCCGCGTGGTCAGGGGCCGACCGGACAGACCACCCGCCTGGGCGCCGCGCTCGGCGTCCACAGTGGCCAGACCGGTACGGGCCAGGGTGGTGTTGGTGGCGATCACCCCGGCGGCGCCCCGGGCCAGGCACACCTCCAACAGCTCGGCGATCGCCGCCTCGGTCAGGTCCGGCGCGATCTTGACCAGCACCGGCTTCTCCCCCACCAGGGCGCCGAGCAGCGCGTCCAGGTGGGCGCGGTCCTGCAACGAGCGCAGCCCCGGCGTGTTCGGTGAGGACACGTTCACGGCGAAGTAGTCGCCGTGCCCGCGCAGCGCCCGGTACGAGGCGAGGTAGTCCTCGACCGCCTCGTCGAGCGGGGTCACCTTGGACTTGCCCAGCGAGATGCCCAACGGCACCCCGAGCGGGCGCGGCAGCGCCGCCAGCCGGGTGGCCAGCGCGGCGGCCCCGGCGTTGTTGAAGCCCATCCGGTTGACCACGGCCTCACTGGCCGGCAGGCGGAACAGCCGCGGCCGTGGGTTGCCCGGCTGGGCGTGCGCGGTGACAGTGCCGACCTCGACGAAACCGAAGCCGAGCGCCGGCCAGGCCGGCAGCGCCGCGCCGTCCTTGTCCATGCCGGCGGCCAGCCCGACCGGGTTGGGGAACCGCACGCCGAAAACGGTGCGCGGCGCGTTGACCGCGTACCGGGCCCGCAGCGCGGCGAGGGCCACCGGACGCCGCGACAGCGCGCTCAACCGCCGCAGTGTCCACTCGTGCGCCACCTCGGCGTCCCCACCGCCGAGCCGGAACAACTGGGGGCGTACCACCCGCTCGAACAGGGTCACTGGGCCGCCCGCAGGGTGGCGTGAAGGTCCTGCAGGGGGCGTACCTGCATGTCGCCGCGGATCCGCGCCTCGATGCCCATCACGGCCGCGGCGGCGCCGGGAACCGTGGTGATGCAGGGGATGTCGGCGGTGACGGCCGCGCTGCGGATCTCGTAGCCGTCCGAGCGGGCACTGGCACCCGAGCCCTGCGGCGTGTTGATCACCAGCGCCACGTGGCCGCCACCGATCAGCGACACCGCGTCGTCGCCCTCACCGGCCTGGTAGTGCTTACGGATCTGCTCGCAGGCGATGCCGTGCCGGCGCAGCACCTCGGCCGTGCCGGCCGTCGCGACGATCTCGAAGCCCAGATCGGCCAGCCGCTTGATCGGGAAGATCATGCCGCGCTTGTCCCGGTTGGCCACCGACACGAAGATCTTCCCCGCGGTCGGCAGCGAGCCGTACGCCGCCGACTGGCTCTTGGCGAACGCGTGCCCGAAGTTGGTGTCGATGCCCATCACCTCGCCGGTCGACTTCATCTCCGGCCCGAGCAGCGAGTCGATTCCCTTGCCGGCGCGCGTCCGGAAACGCTTGAACGGCAGCACCGCCTCCTTGACCGCGATCGGCGCGTCGGCGGGCATCGTGCCCCCGTCCCCGGTCGCCGGCAGCAGGCCCTCGGCGCGCAACTCGGCGATGCTCGCGCCGAGCGCGATCCGGGCCGCCGCCTTGGCCAGCGGCACCGCCGTCGCCTTGGAGACGAACGGAACGGTCCGCGACGCCCGCGGGTTGGCCTCCAGGACGTAGAGCACGTCGTCCTTGAGCGCGTACTGCACGTTGAGCAGGCCGCGGACGCCGACACCACGCGCGATGGCCTCGGTGTAGCGGCGCACCTCGGCCAGGTGCGAGCCGGCGAGGGTGATCGGCGGCAACGCGCAGGACGAGTCGCCGGAGTGGATGCCGGCCTCCTCGATGTGCTCCATCACGCCGCCGATGTAGACCTCGCCGTCCGCGTCGCAGAGCGCGTCCACGTCGATCTCGATGGCGTCGTCGAGGAACCGGTCCACCAGCACCGGGTGATCCGGAGAGATGTCGGTGGCGCGTCCGATGTAGTCGCGCAGCGTCGGGTCGTCGTAGACGATCTCCATGCCCCGACCGCCCAGCACGTACGACGGCCGGACCAGCACCGGGTAACCGATCTCGTCGGCGATCGTCTTGGCCTCGTCATAGGACGTGGCCATGCCGTGCGCCGGCGCGCGCAGCCCGGCCCGGGCCAGCACCGTGCCGAACGCGCCGCGCTCCTCGGCCAGGTGGATCGACTCCGGGGAGGTGCCGACGATCGGCACGCCGGCGTTCTTGAGCCGCTGCGCCAGGCCCAGCGGCGTCTGCCCGCCGAGCTGTACGACCACCCCGACCACGCCCGGCCCGCCGGCCGCCCGGCCGGACGAGTCCTCCGCGTGCCAGACCTCCAGGACGTCCTCGAAGGTCAGCGGCTCGAAGTAGAGCCGGTCGGCGGTGTCGTAGTCGGTCGACACCGTCTCCGGGTTGCAGTTGACCATGACCGTCTCGTAGCCGGCCGCCCGCAGCGCCTGCACCGCGTGCACGCAGGAGTAGTCGAACTCGATGCCCTGCCCGATCCGGTTCGGGCCGGAGCCCAGGATCAGCACCTTCGGCCGGTCCGACGGCACGACCTCGGTCTCCAGGTCGTACGTCGAGTAGTGGTACGGCGTGGTGGCCTCGAACTCGGCCGCGCAGGTGTCCACCGTCTTGTAGACCGGACGCACGTCGAGGCGATGCCGCAGGGTCCGTACGCCGTCCTCGGCGGCCAGCTCCGGGCGCAGCGCGGCGAGCTGCCGGTCGGACAGCCCGGCCCGCTTCGCCACCCGCAACAGGTCGGCGTCGAGCACCGGCGCGTCCACGATCTCCGTACGCAGCTCGATCAGGGCGGCGATCTGGTCGAGGAACCACGGGTCGATCCCGCCGGAGGCCTCGGCGACCTCGGCGATCGACGCGCCGAGGCGCAGCGCCCGCTCGACGGTGTACAGCCGGCCGTCGTGCGGGATCCGCAACGCGGCGAGAGTGTCCGCGAGCGTGACGTCGGCCGGGTCCGGCACGGTCCAGAAACCGGCGGCCTTGGTCTCCATCGAGCGCATCGCCTTGTTCAGCGCCTCGGTGAAGTTGCGCCCGAGGCTCATCGCCTCACCCACCGACTTCATCGTGGTGGTCAGCTCCGGGTCCGCACCGGGGAACTTCTCGAACGCGAACCGGGGGATCTTCACCACCACGTAGTCCAGGGTCGGCTCGAACGCCGCCGGGGTCTTCAGGGTGATGTCGTTGGGGATCTCGTCGAGGGTGTAGCCGATGGCCAGCTTCGCGGCGATCTTCGCGATCGGGAAGCCGGTCGCCTTGGAGGCCAGCGCCGAGGAGCGCGACACCCGGGGGTTCATCTCGATCACGACGATCCGGCCGTCGACCGGGTTGACCGCAAACTGGATGTTGCAGCCGCCGGTGTCCACCCCGACCTCGCGCAGCACGGCGATGCCCAGGTCACGCAGGCGCTGGTACTCCCGGTCGGTGAGCGTCATGGCCGGGGCCACTGTGACGCTGTCGCCGGTGTGCACGCCCATCGGGTCGATGTTCTCGATCGAGCAGACCACCACGACGTTGTCCCGCCGGTCGCGCATCAGCTCAAGCTCGTACTCCTTCCAACCGAGCACGCTCTCCTCGATGAGCACCTCATGCACCGGGCTGGCGGACAGGCCGTCGCCGGCGATGCGGGCCAGGTCCTCCGGGGTGTGCGCCATGCCGGAGCCCAGGCCACCCATGGTGAACGACGGCCGGATCACCACCGGCAGACCCAGCTCGGCGACGGTCGCCTCGACCTCGTCCATCGAGTGGCAGACCCGGGAGCGGGGCACCAGCCCGGTCGGGTCGTCGACGCCCAGGCGGACCCCGGCCTTCGCCACGATCTCCTTGAACAGCTGCCGGTCCTCGCCCCGGTTGATGGCGTCGATGTTCGCGCCGATCAACTCCACGCCGTACTTCTCCAGGACGCCGCCCTCGTGCAGCGCGACGGCCGTGTTCAGCGCGGTCTGCCCGCCGAGGGTCGCCAGGATCGCGTCGGGGCGCTCCTTGGCGATGACCAGCTCCACGAACTCCGGGGTGATCGGCTCGACGTAGGTGGCGTCGGCGAACTCCGGGTCCGTCATGATCGTCGCCGGGTTGGAGTTGACCAGGCTGACCCGGATCCCCTCACTGCGCAGCACCCGGCACGCCTGGGTGCCGGAGTAGTCGAACTCGCAGGCCTGCCCGATGACGATCGGCCCGGAGCCGATCACGAGGATGTGCTTGAGATCGGTCCGCTTAGGCATTGCTGCGCCCCCTGCTGTGGTTCCGACCCTCGATCAAGTCGGCGAATCGGTCGAAGAGGTAGTCCGCGTCGTGCGGGCCGGCCGCCGCCTCCGGGTGGTACTGCACCGTGAACGCGGGCACGTCCACGGCCCGCAGCCCCTCGACCACGTTGTCATTGAGGCAGACGTGCGACACCTGGACGCCGCCGAAGTCGGTGTCGATCACCTGGTCGGGGACCACCGCGCCAGCACCCGCGCCCGGCACCTTGACCGCGAAGCCATGGTTGTGGCTGGTCACCTCGACCTTGCCGGTGACCCGGTCGAGCACCGGCTGGTTGATCCCCCGGTGGCCGTAGCCCAGCTTGTAGGTGCCGAAGCCGAGCGCCCGGCCGAGGATCTGGCTGCCGAAGCAGATGCCGAACAGCGGCACCTCCCGCCGCAGCGCCTCCCGGGCCAGCGCCACCGGGGCGTCGGCGGTGGCCGGGTCGCCCGGACCGGGCGACAGGAAGATCGCGTCGGCGCCGGTGGCGAGCAGGTCGTCGATGCTCGACGAGGCCGGCAGCACGTGGGTGGTCACCCCACGGGTGGCGAGCCGGCGCGGCACGTTGCGCTTGATGCCCAGGTCGAGGGCCGCCACGGTGAACCGGTGCTCGCCGATAGCCTCGACGACGTACGGCTGGGCGGTGGTCACCTCGGCGGACAGGTCCGCGCCGACCATCTGCGGTGCCTGGCGGACGCGGGTCAGGAGGCTCTGCGGGTCGTTGTCGACGCTGGAGATGCCCACCCGCATGGCGCCACGCTCGCGCAGGTGCCGGGTCAGCGCCCGGGTGTCCACCCCGCTGATGCCCACCACACCCTCGGTGGCGAGCCGGTCCTCCAGGCCGCCGGTGGCGCGCCAGTTCGAGCCGATCCGGGCCGGGTCGCGTACGACGTAACCGGCCACCCAGATCCGGCCGGACTCGTCGTCCTCGCCGTTGACTCCGGTGTTGCCGATGTGCGGTGCGGTCTGCACCACCACCTGCCGGTGGTACGACGGGTCGGTGAGTGTCTCCTGGTAGCCGGTCATGCCGGTGTTGAAGACCGCCTCGCCGAAGGTCTCCCCGACGCTGCCGTACGCCTCACCGGGGAACGTGCGCCCGTCCTCCAGGACCAGGGTTGCGGGTCTGCGCTTGACCATTACTTGACAGCCTTTCCGTCCAGGACCGTCGGCTCGCCACGCAGGAAGGTCGCCACGATGCGACCCGGCAGCGTCATGCGGGCGTACGGGGTGTTGCGACTGCGACTGGCCAGCTCCGCCGGCTCGATGGTGCGGTGGGCGGCCGGGTCGATCAGGGTCAGGTTGGCCGGCACGCCGGGTGCCGGGTCGATGCCGTGCCCGGTCAGCCCCGCGATCCGGGCTGGGGAGCGCGACATCCGCTCGGCGATCAGGTCCCACTCGGGACCGAGCACGTCGAGCGCGATGGACAGGGCGGTCTCCAGGCCGAGCATCCCCGGCCGGGCGTACGCCCACTCGCACTCCTTGTCCTCCACGGCGTGCGGGGCGTGGTCGGTGGCGATCACGTCGATCACACCGTCGGCGAGCGCGGCGCGCAGCGCGGCGATGTCCGCGGCCGTCCGCAGCGGCGGGTTGACCTTGAAGACCGGGTCGTAGCTCTCCGCACGCTGGTCGGTGAGCAGCAGGTGGTGCGGGGTGACCTCGGCGGTGACGCGTACGCCGCGTGCCTTTGCCTGGCGCAGCACCTCGACGCTGCCGGCGGTGGAGACGTGGCAGACGTGCAGTCGGCTGCCGACGTGTTCGGTGAGCAGCACGTCGCGGGCGATGATCGCCTCCTCGGCGACCGCCGGCCAGCCGATCAGCCCGAGCCGGGTGGAGACCTCACCCTCGTGCATCTGGGCGCCCTCGGTGAGCCGGGGCTCCTCGGCGTGCTGGGCGATGATCCCGTCGAACGCCTTGACGTACTCCAGGGCCCGGCGCATCAGCAACGGGTCGGCGACGCAGTGCCCGTCGTCGGAGAAGATCCGCACCCGGGCCGCGGAGTCGGCCATCGCGCCCAGCTCGGCCAGCCGCTCGCCGGCGAGCCCGACGGTGACCGCGCCGATCGGCTGCACGTCGACCAGCCCGGCCTCGCGGCCCAGCCGCCAGACCTGCTCGACCACGCCGGCGGTGTCCGCGACCGGGGAGGTGTTGGCCATCGCGCAGACCGCCGTGTAGCCCCCCATCGCCGCCGCGCGGGACCCGGACTCGACGGTCTCGGCGTCCTCCCGGCCGGGCTCGCGCAGGTGGGTGTGCAGGTCGACGAGGCCGGGCAGGGCGACCAGCCCGGTGCCGTCGATGACGGTGGCGTCCGGCGCGGACAGGCCGGCGCCGACCTCGGCCACCACGCCGTCGCGGATCAGCAGATCGGTCGGCGGGCCGCCGACGACGCTCACGCTGGTGATCAGGTACGCGCTCACCGGTTGTTCCCTCCGAGCAGCAGGTAAAGGACAGCCATCCGCACGGAGACCCCGTTGGTGACCTGTTCGACGATGGTGGAGCGGGGTGAGTCGGCGACCTCGGGGGTGATCTCCATCCCCCGGTTCATCGGGCCGGGGTGCATGACGATCGCGTGCTCCGGCAGCCGGCGCATCCGCGGGCCGTCCAGCCCGTAGCGGCGGGCGTACTCGCGCGCGGAGGGGAAGTAGGAGTCGTTCATCCGTTCCCGCTGCACCCGCAGCATCATCACCACGTCGACATTCGGCAGCACCGAGTCCAGGTCGTAGGAGACGTCGGTGGCCGGCGCCAACGCTCCGGCGATGTCGACCGGGATGAGGGTGGGCGGGCCGACCAGGGTGACCTTGGCGCCGAGGGTGGAGAGCAGCAGCACGTTGGAGCGGGCGACCCGGGAGTGCAGGACGTCCCCGACGACCGCGACCGACAGGCCGGCCAACCGGCCCAGCCGGGACCGCATGGTGTATGCGTCCAGCAGTGCCTGGGTGGGGTGCTCGTGGGTGCCGTCGCCGGCGTTGACGACCGACCCGTCGACCCAGTTGGCCAGTCGGTGCGGCGCGCCGGAGGCCGGGTGCCGGACGACCACGGCGTCGGCGCCCATGGCCTGCAGGGTCAGCGCGGTGTCCTTCAGGCTCTCACCCTTGGTGACGCTGGACCCCTTCGCGGAAAAGTTGATCACGTCGGCGCTGAGCCGCTTCGCCGCCGCCTCGAAGGAGATCCGGGTGCGGGTGGAGTCCTCGTAGAAGAGGTTCACCACGGTCCGGCCGCGCAGCGCGGGCAGTTTCTTGATCTCCCGGCCGGCGACGGTGGCCATCTCGGCGGCGGTGTCCAGGATCTCGGTGGCGGTCGCGGCGTCCAGGTCGGCGCCGGAGAGCAGATGCTTGATCATGAGGTGGGTCCCCCGTAGAGCTTGACCTCGTCCGTCCCGTCGGTCTCGGCGAGCGTCACCTTCACGCTCTCGGCGAGCGAGGTCGGGATGTTCTTGCCGACGTAGTCGGCGCGGATCGGCAGCTCCCGGTGGCCGCGATCGACCAGGACGGCGAGCTGCACGGACGCTGGTCGGCCCACGTCGTTGAGCGCGTCGAGCGCGGCCCGGACGGTACGGCCGGAGAACAACACGTCGTCGACGAGGATGACCCGCTTGCCGTCGATACCGCCGGGCGGCAGCTCGGTCGGGCCGATCGCGCGGGTGGCGTGCCGGCGCAGGTCGTCGCGGTAGAGGGTGATGTCGAGCACACCGACCGGAACGGCGACGTCCTCGAAGGTGCTGATCCGGTCGGCGAGCCGCCGAGCGAGGGGGGTTCCTCTGGTGGGAATCCCAAGAAGCACCGTGTTGGCGGCGCCCTGGGTCTTCTCCAGGATCTGGTGGGCGATGCGGTCGACCACGCGTTGCACGTCGGCGCTGGCGAGGATCACCTTCACCGAGGGTTGTCGCGGTGGTGACGAGCGGGCAGCCGGTGGGTATGCCACGGCGGACCTCCTTCCCCGCCTCACTGGACGGGTCGTTAAAGGATGTCGGGCACCTCCGGCCGGACCGCAGAGCACTCCTGAGCCGGGGCTTCACGCCACGTTACCAGTGGTCACCGGGCCGATGGACGGCGGCCACTGACCACCGGATCAGGACCATGAAAAGGGGATAACTTCCCAGACGCTCCCCAACGGTAGGGTCACGACCACTTGACCACGTGTCCCATTCCCCGTACCGTCACGCTCCGTAGCGATCGACGGGAGAACCCCGAGCAGCACTGGGAGTGTCCGAATGCCCTCTGAATACGCCAAGTCTCTGGGCGCCCGCCTGCGCTCCATCCGCCAGCAGCAGGGTCTTTCCCTGCAGGGTGTGGAGGAGAAGTCGAACGGGCGGTGGAAGGCCGTGGTGGTCGGCTCGTACGAGCGTGGCGACCGGGCCGTGACGGTGTCCCGTCTGGCCGAGCTGGCCGAGTTCTACCGTGTCCCCGTCTCGGAGCTGCTGCCTGACGGCAGTGGTGTCCGTCACGAGCCCACCAGCAAGATCGTCCTGGACCTGGAGCGGCTCTACGACGAGGCCTCCGAGGACCTGGCCTACGTCGCGCGCTACGCCCGCGCCATCCAGCAGCAGCGCGGCGACTACAACGGCCGGGTGCTCTCCATCCGAGCCGACGACCTGCGGGCACTCGCGATCGTGTACGACGCCTCACCGTCGGGCCTGATCGAGCGGCTCACCGAGCACGGTGTGCTGGTGGCCGACCCCCGGGCGTTCTTCGCCTCCTGAGCTGTCGCTTCACCTGATCTGCGGCTCCACCGAAAGGGCCCGTGCCGGATGGCACGGGCCCTTTCGCGTTGCGGCGTTCGTCGGTCCGACGCTCAGCGGGTGGCGTACTCGGCGATCCGGCCGAGCACCCCGTTGAGAAAGCGCGGCGAATCGTCGGTGGACATCTGGCGGGCCAGCTCAACGGCCTCGCTGATCGCCACCGCGTCGTCGATCTCGTCGACGTAGAGCAGCTCGTAGACGGCGATCCGGGCCAGATTCCGGTCGACGACCGGCATCCGCTCCAGCGTCCATCCCTCGGCGTAACTGGCGATGAGCTCGTCGATCCGGTCAAGGTGCTCGGCGACACCCTCGACCAGGCCCACCGCGTAGCCCAGGTGCTCCGGTCGGGGCTGCTCGATCCGCTGCACGTAGCCGGCGAGCACCTCCACCGGAGGCTTGTCTCGTAGGTCGGACTCGTAGAGGACATCCAGCGCCCGCTTGCGCGCCTTGCGGCGCGCCGGCATCTGCTGCTTGGAACCCTCAGCCATCAGGCGCGGCCGAGGTAACGGCCGTCGCGGGTGTCGACCTTGATCTTCTCACCGGTGGTGATGAACAGCGGAACCGGCACTGTGGCACCGGTCTCCACGGTCGCCGGCTTGGTGCCACCGGTCGAACGGTCGCCCTGCAGGCCCGGCTCGGTGTAGGTGACCTCCAGCACGACACTGGTGGGCAGCTCGATGTAGAGCGGCACCCCCTCGTGCTGGGCGACGGTCGCCTCCGCCTCGGGCAGCAGGTAGTTGGCTGCCTCACCGACGGTGCCACCGGGCACGGTGATCTGGTCGAAGGTCTCCAGATCCATGAAGACGAAGTCTTCGCCGTCGGCGTAGAGATATTGCATCGTGCGCTTGTCAACGGTCGCGGTTTCGACCTTGGTGCCCGCGTTGAAGGTCTTGTCGACCACCTTCCCGGACAGCACGTTCTTCAGCGTGGTGCGCACGAAGGCACCACCCTTACCGGGCTTGACGTGCTGGAACTCGACGACGGCCCAGAGCTCGCCGTCCAGGTTGAGAACCAGGCCGTTTTTGAGGTCGTTGGTGGAGGCCATTTCCTGCCTTGATCATCAATTGGCGGACAGACCTTACGAGTCTACTAGCTGCGCCGAGACTCGCTGACCGCCCTACTTCGGCGCGGGCCACCCCTTGGGCATCGACACCCACGGAGATAACGCATAGTGACTTTCCAAAGAAGGCGCCCCTCCCCTGGTCGACCCCCTTTGCTTTGCATGCCTATATGCGACAGTCACGCACCGTACCGGCAGGCTGTCGCCCCTACGGCAACGCAGCTCACATATTCGCAGCTCACCGCCCTGTCGCATCCGCAGGTGCAGAGCAAAGGGAGCGAGCAGGCAGGTGCCCTAGCGCCGGGCGGGGGACGCGGAGTGACGCTCGCCGACGAGAGTTGGCGATCACAATCGGTGATTTGCCACAGACCGGCGAGAAAGACGGTGAAAGGTCGGGTGCGGCGGGCGGGAAGCCGCCGGTCAGGCGGCTCGGGTGGCCAGGTGGTGCAGTGCGAGACGATAACCGTCGATACCGAGACCGCAGATCACCCCGGTCGCCACCGCGGACACCACCGAATGGTGCCGGAACCCCTCACGGGCGTGGATGTTGGACAGGTGCACCTCCACCAACGGCCCCCGCAGCATCGCGCACGCGTCGCGCACCGCGTACGAGTAGTGCGACCAGGCGGCCGGGTTGAGCACCACCGCGGCAGCCAGGTCGGCGGCGGCGTGCAGCCAGCCGAGCAGTTCGTGCTCGGCGTCGGTCTGCCGGACCGTCACGTCCAACCCCAGTTGCTCACCGGTGCGCTCGCAGAGCGCCACCAGGTCGGCGTAGGTGGTCGCGCCGTACACCTCGGGCTCGCGGGTGCCCAACCGGCCCAGGTTCGGCCCGTTCAGGACGTAGACCTTCACGGCGTTGCCACCTCCCGGTAGGCGGCCTCCAGCAGCGCGTCGTCCGGGCCCTCCAGCATCGCCGGGCGGGCCAGCCCGTCCAGCACCACGAAGCGCAGCCGACTGCCCCGGGCCTTCTTGTCGACCCGCATCGCGGCCAGCAGCTGCGGCCAGGCGTCGGCCGGGTAGCTAACCGGCAGACCGAGCGCGGTCAGGGTGACCCGGTGCCGGTCGGCGGTCGGGGCGTCGAGCCGGCCGGCGAGCCGGGCCAGCGCGGCGGCGTATACCAGACCGACGGCGACGGCGTGACCGTGCCGCCAGCGGTAGCCCTCGTTCTGCTCGATCGCGTGGGCGAGGGTGTGACCGTAGTTGAGCACCTCCCGCACGCCCGACTCGCGCAGGTCACCGGCGACCACGTCGGCCTTGACCCGGATCGCCCGCTCGATCAGCTCCCGCGTCACCGGGCCGCGTGCGTCGGTGGCCGCCTCCGGGTCGCGCTCGACGAGGTCCAGGATCGCCGGGTCGGCGATGAACCCGCACTTGACCACCTCGGCGAGCCCGGCGGCCAGGTCGACAGCGGGCAGACTGTCCAGGGTGGCCAGGTCGGCCAGCACACCGACCGGCGGGTGGAACGCGCCCACCAGGTTCTTGCCGGCGGCCGTGTTGATGCCCGTCTTGCCGCCGACGGCGGCGTCGACCATGCCCAGCAGCGAGGTCGCCACCGGAACCCAGCGCACCCCGCGCAACCAGCAGGCCGCGACGAACCCGGCCAGGTCGGTCACCGCGCCGCCGCCCACCCCGACGACAGCGTCGGTACGGGTGAAGCCGGCGGCCCCGAGCCGGTCCCAGCAGCCGGCGGCCACGTCGATCTGCTTGCCCGACTCGGCGTCGGGCACCTCGATCGGCAGCGGCTCGATGCCGGCGGCGCGCAGCCGCTCGCCGAGCGCGTCCGCCAGGGCCTTGAGCGGGGGCGCGTGCAGCACCGCCGCACGGCTCGCGCCGGGCAGCAGGCCGGGCAGCGCGCCCAGCAGGTCACGCCCCACCAACACGTCGTACGGCCGCTCGCCGCCGACCGGAATCCGGGTCACCTCGTCCATCGCCGGCAGCCTAGTCGAGCGGACGACGTGGTGCGGGCGGCTGCCCACCTGCTGGCCGGGCCGCCCAATCGGCGAGCAGTCGGGCGTGCTCGGCCACCTCGGCGCGCAGCGCGTCCGGGTGTCGCACCGTGAACGGGCAGCCCAGGCCGGCGAGCAGCGCGGCCATACCCGGCAGGCTCTCCGCGCGGGCCCGCAGCAGCACCCCGTCGGTGGCGGCGGTCAGCTCGGCCACGCTGGGCGGGATGCGGCGACGGGCGGTGACCAGGTCGGTCTCCAGCAGCACCTCGACCTCGTGTGTGTACGGCACACCGGCCAGTGACCGGGTCACCCGCGCCACCGGGTCGAAGCCCTCCGGGACGGTGAACGTCGCCCCGCCCGGCGTCACGGTGCCGATGCGGTCCAACCGGAACGTGCGGACCTCGCCGCGCCGGTGGTCGTGGCCGGTGACGTACCACCGGCCGGAGTGGAAGACCAGACCGTACGGGTCGAGCTCCCGGTGCGACTGCTCACCGCGCCAGGAGCGGTAGTCCAGTGCCACCCGCTGCCGGTGCCGGGCGGCCGAGGCCAGGGCGAGCAGGGTGCCCGACGCCGGCCGCAGCTCCGGTTCGGGGCGTCGCAGGGTGAAACCGAGGTGCTCCTGCACGGCCGCGAGTCGGTCGGCGAGGGCCGCCGGCAGCACCCGGCGGATCTTCGCGAGTGCCGTGGCCGTGGCGGGCTGCTCGGTGGCCAGCCCGACCCGCTCGGCGACGACCAGGCCGAGCAGCACCGCCACCGCCTCGTCGTCGGTGAGCATCAGCGGTGGCAGCTTGTAGCCCGGGTGCAGCCGGTAGCCGCCGTGGCGGCCCCGGTCGGCGGTGACCGGGATGCCCAACTCGACCAGGGTGGCCGCGTACCGGCGCACGGTCCGCTCGTCGACGCCGAGCCGTGCGGCCAACTCGGTGGCGGTCGCGCGGTGCCGGGCCTGGAGCAACTCCAGCAGAGCCAGCACCCGACCGGCGGGATGTGACACGGGCCACTCCTCCAAACCGGGCGGATCCTGTCCGGATTCGATCGTACGGTCTGTCGGTAACCGAGAGAAGGAGCGACAGATGGCGACGTTCGTACTGGTGCCGGGCTTCTGGTTGGGGGCCTGGGCGTGGCGGGAGGTGACCGCGACCCTGCGCGCGCAGGGTCACGACGTGCACCCGATGACGCTGACCGGGTTGGCCGAGCGCGACCACCTGGCCGGGCCGGAGGTGAGTCTGGAGACGCACACCCGCGACATCGTCCGGCTGATCGAGGTCGAGGATCTGCGCGACGTGCTGCTGGTCGGGCACTCCGGCGGCGGCATGCCGGTCGCCCAGGCGGCGGACCGCATCCCGGACCGCATCGCCCGGGTGGTCTACGTGGAGAGTGGTCCGCTGCCCGACGGCACCGCGCAGTTCGACACAGTGCCCCCGGAGGAGCAGCAGCACCTGCGGGCCGCGATCGGCGACGGGCACCTGCTGCCGCCGCCGGCCTGGGATCCGGCCGCCGACCCGACCAACCTGGCCGGCCTGGACGAGCCGACGCTGGCCCTGCTCCGCGCCCGGGCCACCCCGCAGCCGCTACGGGCCGCCACCGACCCGGTGCGGCGCACCGGCGGGCGTCCGGTGCCGACCGCACTGGTCGCCTGCACGTTTCCGCTGGCGGTGGTGGAGCAGATGATCAGCGAGGGGCACCCGTACTTCACCGGGTTGGCCGGTGGCAAGCTGTTCGCGCTGCCCACCGGGCACTGGCCGATGCTCAGCGAGCCGAAGGCCCTGGCCGACGTGCTCGACGCCGCGGCCCGAGGCTGAGCGCTGCCTCGGGAAGGGCACCCGTCGCCCGGCCGGTAGCTCACCGGCCGGGCCGACGTCAGCGGGGCAGCAGGGCGGTGATCTCGTCGACGATCGCCGCCGGGGCCCGCCCGTCGGTGGTCACCGTCGCGGTGGCGACCTCGGCGTAGAGCGGCCGGCGCTGGTCCATCAGGTGCTTGAGCGTGGCCCGCGGATTGAGCGCCAACAGCGGCCGGCCGGTGCCGAGCCCGACCCGCTTCACCGCGTCGGGCAACTCGACCGAGAGGTGCACCACCCGGTGCCCCACCAGGGCGGCCCGGGTCTCCTCGGCCAGCACCGCGCCGCCGCCGAGGGCGAGCACGCCCGTGCCGGCAGCCAGCGCCGCGGCCACCGCGGCCCGCTCCAGGGTACGGAAGTGCGCCTCACCCTCGTCGATGAAGATCTCCGGGATCGGCTTACCGGCCATCTGCTCGATGTCGGTGTCGGTGTCGCGGAACTCCACCCCGAGGGCGTCGGCGAGCGCCCGCCCGACGGTGGTCTTGCCGCAGCCGGGCGCGCCGACCAGCACGACGAGCGGGGCCATCAGCGGATGACCAACGCGTCGAGGTATCCGGCCAGGTTGCGGCGGATCTCGGCGATCGAGTCGCCACCGAACTTCTCGGTGGCCGCCTCGGCAAGCACCAGCGCCACCATCGCCTCGGCGACGACCGCCGCGGCGGGCACCGCGCACACGTCGGACCGCTGGTTGATCGCGGTGGCCGGCTCGCCGGTCGTGACGTCCACGGTGGCCAGCGCCCTGTTGAGCGACGAGATCGGCTTCATCGCGGCGCGGACCCGCAGCGGCTCACCGGTGGTGATGCCGCCCTCCAGCCCGCCGGCCCGGTCGGTTACCCGGCGGACGCCGGTGGCCGACGGAATGATCTCGTCGTGCGCCTGCGAGCCACGGGACCGGGCCTGCTGCCAGCCGTCACCGATCTCCACGCCCTTGATCGCCTGGATGGACATCAGCGCGGTGGCCAGTCGGGCGTCGAGCTTGCGGTCCCACTGCACGTGGCTGCCCAACCCCGGTGGCACCCCGTACGCCAGGACCTCGACCACGCCACCGAGGGTGTCGGCGGCCTTCTTCGCGGCATCGACCTCGGCGACCATCAGGGCGCTGGCCTCCGCGTCGAGGCAGCGCAGCGGGTCGGCGTCGATGCGGGCGGCGTCGGACGGAGTGGGGCGCAGACCGGGCTTCGCGGCCACCGGACCCAGCTCGACGACGTGCGAGACGATCTCGATGCCGAGCGCCTGACGGATCAGGGCCTTCGCGACCGCGCCGACGGCGACCCGGGCGGCGGTCTCCCGGGCGCTGGCGCGTTCCAGGATCGGCCGGGCGTCGGTGTGGCCGTACTTCTGCATGCCGGCCAGGTCGGCGTGGCCCGGCCGGGGGCGGGTCAGCGGGGCGTTGCGGGCCTGCCGGGCCAGCTCGTCGGGGTCGACCGGGTCGGCGGCCATCACGGTCTGCCACTTCGGCCACTCGGAGTTGCCGACCCGGATGGCCACCGGGCTGCCCAGGGTGACGCCGTGCCGCAGGCCGCCGAGCAGCTCGACCTCGTCGCGTTCGAACGACATCCGGGCGCCACGGCCGTAGCCCAGCCGCCGGCGGGCCAGCTCGTCGGCGATCACGGTTGTGGTCACCTCGATGCCGGCCGGCACCCCCTCCATCATCGCGACGAGGGCGGGACCGTGCGATTCACCTGCAGTCAGCCAGCGCAACACGTCGGTCAGTCTGTCACGGCCGGTGGCCGCCCCGCCGTGCTGCCCGGCGCGTCCCGCCCTGCGGACGCCGGCACCCGGTCGGTGAGCGGGTGCCGGCGGCGGCTCAGATCCCCCGACCGCGCTTGTGCAGGGTGCGCAGCACCGCGTCGGCCCGGACCACCCGACCGGCGACGGCGAGGGCCAGGTAGGCGCGCGGCTCGCGCGGATTGCTGCGCAGGGTGCGTCGCGCCCAGCGCAACGCGCCCCGGCGGTCACCGGAGGCGGCCTGCGCGAACGCGATCTGCCCGGCGACGCGGGCCGCACCGGCCGGTTGGGTGGCGAACTCCGGGTAGCGCTCCAGCAACCACTGCAACGCCTCGGAGATGGTGTCCCACCGCTGCGCGAAGTACGAGCGCTTGTGCCAGCGGACCAGCACCGACGGCGTACGCAGGTTGATCAGCGGCGCGCTGCGCGCGGCCCGGAGCAGGAACTCGTAGTCCTCCGCGTAGCTGCCCGGGATCTCCTCGTCGACCAGACCGAAACCGTCGCGCAGCGCGCTGGCGCGGATCAGGAAGGTCGACGGGTGCAGCTCCGTCATCCGGTCGCGCAGCAGGTCGTCCAGGGTGATCCGGTCCTTGTCGAGCACCCGGTCGACGGTGTGCCCGTCGTAGCTGACGCGGATGCCGCAGCAGACGAACTCGGATTCCGGGTGGGCGGCCAGCGCGTCGACCTGGGCGGCCAGCTTGCCGGGCAGCCACTCGTCGTCGTCGTCGCAGAACGCGACCAGCTCACCGCTGGACGCGACGGTCCCGCTGTTGCGCGCACCGGCCAACCCGGGCGTACGGGAGTTGTGGATCACCCGCACCGCGCGGTCCGGGCCGGTCGCCAGCTCGGTCAGCGACTCGTCCGACGCGGACTGGTCGAACACCACCACGGCCTCGATCGGGCCCTGGTATTCCTGGGCCAGGATCGCGCGCACCGCTGCCCGCAGCAGCTCGGGACGGTCCCGGGTGGGCACCACGACGCTGACGCTGGGCTGCTGGGTCATCGGGTCTCCTTCGTGCCCGGACGTGGCCGGGACCGGACCCGCCACCGGGATGGGCGCGGGGTCGAACCGGCAACCAGGTCGTCGACGATCCGCCCGACCCGGGCCACCGCCGCCCGTCGCGCCTCGTGTGCGTCGGGGTCGGCGGCCACCGCGTACCGGGAAGGGTCGGCCAGCCCGGTCGTCAACGCGTCGTGCAGTGCCTCCCGGGTCTCGCAGAGCGCCACCAGGCCGGCCGCGCCGAGGCGGCGGGCGAAGAGGAGCTGGTGGTCGTCGACGTGCTCACCGCGCGTCGGGTCCCGGGGAACCACGATGGGCAGGTGGCCGTGCCGGCGGGCCTCCAGGATGGTCGCCGGGCCGCCGTGGCAGACCACCAGGTCGGCGTGGGCCATCGCCTGCTGCAGCTCGTCGTGGCCGAGGAACGGCACCGCGCCGGGCAGCGACGGCGCGTTCGTGTGCCCGTGCTGCACGGTCAGCCCGACCGGGGCGGTGACCTGCGCGTGCCACTGCGCCAGCCAGTCGACGAGCCGGTCGAAGGGGTGCTTGTCGGTGCCGACCGCCACCAGCAGTTTGAGCTGGGCCGTCGACGCGCTGTCGCGCTGACGCGGCAGGCGGGACGACTCCACTGTCGGCTGCGGCTGCGGACGCCGGGCGGTGCCCGTCTCCCCGGTCACAGCAGCGTCCCGACGACGGTCGCCTCGGGGTACTGCCGGCGCTGCTCGTCCCACTGCACGAGCATCGCGGACAGGAACGGGCGGCAGAGCCGGGCGGTCAGCGTCGGGGTGTCGATCCGGTCGTACACCTCGATGTAGACGGTCGGGATGCGCCGCAGCCGGGCCAGCACCACGAACGGCACCGCCACGCCGGCACCGGTGGTGACCACCGCGGCGACCCGCCGGGCCCGCAGGACCCGCCAGGCCAGCAGCGCGTTGCGCAGCAGGTTCGGCACGTTGCGGGTGGTCGGGTGGTGCGCGGGCACCAGATCCTCACCGTTGAGCAGGGACAGCGCCTCCGGGGTGTCAAAGGTGACCCAGCAGCGCTGCCACTGTTCGTACCAGGGCCGCAGGGCGAGTAGTTGGGCCAGGTGTCCGCCGCTGGATCCGACCAGCAGCAGCACCGGCGCCGTACCGTCATCGTTCTTCGTGTCCACGCGACTCCCCACAAGTTCGCTTGGAATTTCAGTTCACGCCACGCAGAAGCAGATCACACGTTCCCCGGTCCTTGAATAGCGCGACCGGACGAGATGTCGATCTCCACATCGGGCTGTCCGGCGCACCGATCGCCCGAGGACCCATCGACCGTCATCACCACCTGCGATTTTGTCGTCACTCTGCGCCGCATCCTCGACGCCGCGATTCCCCGGATCAGCCGCTATGTCTTTTCTCTATGACGTCCAGCAGTGCGGGATGCAGCGCGGCGTTCCAGCCGGCGCCCGCGTCGGCCAGCCGCCAGGTGCGCAACCACATCTCCACCAGGTACGCGTCCGCGACCAGCCGACGCTGCGCCGCGTCGAGGCCGAGTCGGTCGCCGTGCCGGCCCAGGTGCCCGTCGACGGCCGATGCCGCCGCGTCGGCCGACTCTCCCCGCAGCACCAGCGCCCGTTGGAACGCGTCGTGCGCCAGGTCGAACCCGACCGGCACGTCCGGACCGCTGTGCTCCCAGTCCCAGGCGACCAACTGGCCGGCATGCCAGCCCAGGTTCCATGGCACCCAGTCACCATGCCAGTGGCCGAACTCGACACGGGTGTCGCCATGCCGGCGGCCCAGCGCGGAAACCGCGGCTACCGCCCGCGCACCGGCCGGCTCGGCAGCGGCGGCCCGGTCGGCCAGCCCGGCCAACCGGGTCAGGAAGGTGGAGCCGGCCAGTGGTCGGGGCGTACCCGCCGGGCCGCCGCGTCGGGCGACCGCGAGCAGCGCCGCGATCCGTGGCGGGTCGTCGACCGGCACACCGCGTACGCCTGGTGGCAGCGGCTCGATCACCGCGACCACCTGACCCGCCCACGCCGTCTCGGTGAGCAGCCCCGGCGGCGTCGGGTGATCCGGCACGCCGGTCACCGCGCGCAACGCCCGCAGCGCCGCCGCCTCCGCGGTGACCAGCGCGCGCGTCGCGTCGTTCCAACCGATCTTCGCGTACCCGCGCGGACGACCATCGGCGGTGAAGAGTTGCAGGGTCGGCTTGGCGTTCGGGTCGGGTGGCCGCACCCCGCAGGCGGCCAGCAGCGGCGCGCCGCCCAGATCCGCGGCGAGCCGCTCGGTCAGCAGCAGCTCGGCCGCCGACGCTCCGGCGGGCACCGAGACGGTCAGCGTCGGAAAGGGCGCGAGGCCCACCTGACCGAACCGGGCCAGGCCGCCCAGCACCGCCCGTAGTGCGCGCACCTTCGGTGGCCGGAGGGCGTTGTACGCCAGCAGCGACGCCGCTCCGGCCCGGGATGAGCCCAGCGGCACCAGGAACCTCGCCCGGGCGACCGACGGCACGACCGCGTACCGGGCCACCGCCTGGTGACCGGCCGGCAGGGCACCGCCCACGGTCAGGCCGACCCGGTCGTCCGGGAAGACCGCGCGGCTCACCCAGCCCAGACCGTCCACCCGCGAGCGCGGGTCCGTGGTCGGGCCCACCCTCGTCGTCACGCTGGACGGTCCGACCAGTCGAGGTCCAGCCCGAGCCGCTGACGCAACGCGTCGTTGTACGGCCGGTAGTAGTCGGTCAGCTCCGCGCGCACCGCCGGCTCCAACGGCGACGAGCGCCGGTCGTTGTAGACCTTGAAGTTGGGCAGGTCGTACGCCGGCAGCCCGAGGAAGTCGAGCGTGCGCCGATAGGTCGCGCGGGAGTCGCGGTAGAGGTCCTCGCTGGGCAGGAAGAGGATCTGCTGCCTGTCGAAGCGTTCCAACCACGGCTCCAGGTGTTCCAGGTAGCGCCCCCGGGCCCGGTACGTGTACCAGTCGTACGCCTCGCTGAACGACTCCGGCTCGGCGATCAGCCGCTCCCGCTCCCCCGCCGTGCGCTCCGGCTCGGCGGCCAGCGCGTCGGGGAAGTCCAACGGCTCGATGCCGTGGGTGCGGCGTTCCTTCCAGTGCGAGTACGCCCGCTCCACCGGGTCCCGCAGCAGGACGATCAGCCTCACCGTCGGCATCAGCGCGGCGACCCGCTGCGCGGCGAGGGGGTGGAACATGTACAGCGGGGCTGCCTCACCGACCCGGACCGGCCCGCCGTGCCGCTTGGCCAGCGCGTCCCGCTGCCGCTCGGTCGGGAAGTGCGAGCGGTACCAGGACTCGCCGCGAGCCCAGTGCTCCTCGAAGTAGTGCGCCGACTTGGTGTTCCACGCGGGAAAGAGGCGCGGCACCAGTGGGTGCTGGATGAGGTAGTTCCACAGGGAGGTGGTGCCACCCCGCTTGGTGCCGATGATCAGGAAGTCCGGCAGCGGCCGGCGATCACTGGTGCGTACCCCGTAGTCGACCAGCGACTCCTTCACCCGGGTGGTCACCTGGGTCGGGACCAACTGCTTGACCCGGTCACGGATGGACGCCACGACGGACCTCACCTGCCTCTCGTCGATGCCGGAGTGGGCTCGGCGGCCGTGGCCGCGTTGTCCCCTGCACGGATCTGCCTCATGGTCCCCCGGATGCCGGCGCGCACCCGGGGCAACGTCAACATGCCGACGCAGCCGGCCAGCAGCACCGCCAGCGCCACCAACAGGCCGGGCAGGCCGCGACCGCCCGCCAGCACGCCGGCGCCGGCCGCCAATCCCACACCGGCGACCGTGACCGCCGCGGCGCGCACCATCGCGGCGTCGAACAGCGGTTCCCGAACCACCGACCGGGCGAACCCGGCGGCGGTGAGGTTCTCGGTGGCGATGCCCGCGGCCCAGGCCACCGCCGCGCCAGTGGCGCCGTGGCTGGGGATCAGCCAGAGGCCCAGCGAGACGGTCACCGTCAACCCGGCGACCGTGGCCACCAGGTGCAGCCCGCTGCGCCCACCCATCAGCAGCAGGCTCTGCACGTTGCCCACCCCGGTGTTGACCAGCATCGCCAGCGCGAGCACCGTCATCGCCGGCACGCCAGCGGTGAACTCCGGCCCGAACAGCTGGAGGAAGGCCAGCGCGAACACCGCCAGCAGCAGGTACACCGGCCAGGACAGCACCAGACCCCAGATGGTCAACTGCCGGTGCACGGCCGCCGCCGCCGCCCGCTCGCCACGCCCGAGCAGCCGGGACAACTGCGGCGACACCGCCACCCGCAGGCCCTGCATGGCCAGTTGGCCGGCCAGCACGTACCGGCCGACCGCGCCGAACACGCCCGCGTCCGCCGGGCCGGCCAGCACCGAGGTGAGCAGCACACCCACCCACATGCTGCCCGCGTCGATGGCCGCCGAGGCGGCCCGGGGCAGCGCGAAGCGCCAGAACGTCGACCAGTCGGAGCGAACCGGGCGCAGCGTCGCGCCCCGGCCCAACCCGAGCGGGCCGGCGACCAGGGTGAGGCAGGCCAGCAGCGCCAACGCCGCCGGCACCAACCAGCCGGTCATGCCGGCGAGCAGGCCGCCACCGGCGAGCGCGGCGGCGCCGACCAGCACCGGGCGGGCCACCGGCAGCAGGAGGAACTGCACTCCCACGTACGCCCGGATGGGTCGCACGCAGCGCAGCGCCGCCAGCAACAGGGTCATGGCGACCACCACCGGCACCGCGGCGAACGTGACGGTGAGCAGCGCGTCGCCGCTCGCACCGGAACCGCCCAGCAGCCGGGGAGCGAGCGCGTCGGCGACCAGCACGCCGACGCCGGCGACCAGGAGCCCGGCCAGCAGCGGCGGGATCAGCGCCACCGGGAGCAGCCGCGCCGCGTCCCCGCGCACCCCGGCCGTACGGCGGGGCAGCGCCCACATCAGGCCAGTCTCCGCGCCGAGCGTGCACACTGCGGTGGCCACGGTGACCACCCCGATCGCGGCGAAGAACGCGCCCGCGCCGGCCGTGCCGTACCCCCGGGTGATCACCACGGCCAGCACGAAGCCGAACAGGCCGCTGGTGGCCGCGCCGAGCAGCCCGGCCACGCCGCTGCGGGCGCTGCGGCGGGTCTCGGCCGAACCCGCGTCTGCCGCCACGGCGGCGGCCGGAGCCACCGGCTCGTCCGGGCCGACTTGCGTCGGGCCGACCGGAGGTCGGGTGGCGGCGGTCATGCGAGCACCACCGGGTCCCGCGTGGCGGGCGGTCGCGGTACGGCCAACCCGGTCAGCCGTTCGCGTTCGCTGAGCGCCATCGCGAAGGCGACAGCGAAGAACGCGACCGCCAGGTTCTGATTGGCCATGCCGTAGAACGGGACTTGGACCAGGCAGACCACCGGCACCACCGCCAACCACTGCCCGGCCGCCGAGGTCGCCCGCGCGCAGATCACCGCGGCGGCGACGAACCAGGCCAGGAAACAGATGAGCGCGGGCACGCCGTGGCTGAACAGCACCATCCACAGCTGACCCTGGGTGCCGATCGGCGCGGCCGCGGAGACGGTGTCGACGTTCACCGGCGCGCCGTAGCCCAACCACGGCGACTCCTGCACCCGGCGGATCACCTCGGTGTAGAGCGAGAGCCGGTCGGTGTTGGTGTCGCTGGAGTCGACCCGTTGGCTGATCAGGTCGGTGATCGGAATGAACAGCGTGGCCAACGCGCCGATCACCACCACCCCGACGATGGAGGCGGCGACCCGGATGTTGCCGCGCAGGCTGGCCCGCACCCCGAGCACCGCCAGCCCGGCGCCGAGGCTCAGGAACATCGCCCGGTTGAGGGTGAGAAACGCCGGCGCGAGCGACAACGGCAGCGACGCCAGCAACGCCCAGCGCAGCACCCCCCGCCGACGCAGCATCGCGTACGCGACCATGCACGGCAGGGTCATGGCGTACGCGCTGCCGTAGTTGTTCGTGTACGCGAAGGGCGCGGCCGGTCGGTAGATCGGGTTCAGCGACCGGGCGCTGTATTCCGCAGTGGTCAGGTGCACCATGTCCTGGATGAACGGGGTGCCGGCCACCCCTGAAGGCAGCAGCACCTCCATCGGGGTGGTCATCGCCAACCGGGGCACCAGCACCCCGAGCCAGCCCAGCGCCACCAGCCCGAACCAGAACGCGCAGAGCGGGGTGAGCACCGCCATCAGGCTGGCGCGTTCCCGCGCGGCGGCGTAGACGTAGACCCCGACCACCAGCGCGGTCAGGTAGAAGGCCAGCCGAAGCGCGAACGTCAGCAGCGAGGCGGGCGACGTGAGCTGGGTGGCACTGACCACCACGATGGCCAGGAACAGCAGCCAGATGCCCACCGCCGGCGGCAGCGGCACCCGCCCCCGGGTGAGCAGCAACGCGAACAACAGTGCACCCAGCAGGGGCCAGCCGAGGTAGAACGCGCCGAGCAGCCACCAGAGCGGCACCAGGCCGAACATCAGCGACAGCGGCCAGAGCGGCAGTCGGGGCGGCGCGGGCCGTGGCACCGGGGCGACGGCGGCCGGAGCGCCTCCGGGCGGCGGTTCGGTCGCCGGGGCGCGGGTGACCGACACCGTCAGGCCCGGCCGTTGCGCGTGAGCACGAAGCCCAGCGGGGTGACGCCGGCCGCGCGCAGTCGCTCCACGAGGCGGCGCAGGTCGCTCTGCCGGGTGCGGTCCCGCTCGACGACCACCACCGCGCTGCCCTGCCGGGCCACCGCGACGCCGCGCTCGTCGGACTCCGCAGGCGGGGCGTTGAACAGCACCAGGCCGTGGTCCGCACCCTGCCGCCAGGTGCCGAACCGGACGCTGCCCACGCCCACGGCCACCTCCTCCGGGTCGACGACCCGGCCGTTGTCCGGGCGGCCGGACGACACCCGGGGCAGTGTCAGCGTGGCGTCCGGGTCGGTGGACGGGCGGGCGCCGGGCGGGTGCGGCGAGGGTCGGCGGGCGGCCGTGCCGTCCGTGGCGCCAGCGGCGACCGTGGTGCTGCCGGCCGGGCGGGGCTTGGGCACCAGCGGCCGGGACGGGTCGATGGGCAGCCGCCCCCGGTCGGCGAGCACTGTGGCGCGCAGCCGCTCGGTGCGCCCGCTGTCGTCGGCGACGAAGACCTCACGACCGTCGGCGGCGAGCGCCACCGCGAGCCCCGCGGTGAGCGCGGTGGCGTCCTCCCGGGCGGTGAGCAGCGCCACCCGGGCGGGCTGACGGACCCGCTCGGCGACGGCCATCGCCACGTACCGGATGTCGGCGTCGACCGCCCGGGCGCTGCCCCGCAACGCCGGGCGGCGCACAGTGCCGAGCAGCGGCAGGCCGGTGGCGTCCCGCCCGTCGGCCACCGAACGGACCCGCCGGTCGGTCGACTCCCAGGCGTACGCCAGCACGATGCCGATCAGCGCCCCACCGAGCAGCCCGGCGACCAGATAGAGCAGTCGGTGCCCGGCGGAGGTGACCAGCGCCTTCTCGGCGGTCTGGGTGACCCACCCGGGGTTGACGTCCACCGCGGCGATCTCGGTACGGGCGGCGTTGAGTTGCGTGAGCTGGTTGTTGATCCCGGCCAGCTCGGCCACCAGCGCATCCCCGGCGGCGGTGTCCTTGGCGGTGTTCGCCCGCTTCTGCAGCGCGGTCTGCTGGGCGACGACCTTGGTGATGCTCTCGTCGTAGGAACGCAGCATCTCGGCGCGCTGCTGCTCGTACATCGTGCGTCGCACGTCCAGGTAGGCCTGGGCGGCCATGTTGGCGCTCTGCACCGCCCGCTGCGCTTCGCCCGTCTGGTAGGTGAAGCGCAGGATCTGCCCACCGGTGGGCACCTCGACCTCGAGCGCGTTGCGGATGTCGCGCGGGTCGCCGCCGGCGGAGTCGGCGAGCCGCTGCACCACCTCGGTGCCGGTGGCGATGCCGCTCTCCACGTTCATGTTGACCGCGCGGTCGGCGCCCGCGCCGCTGGGGGTGAACGCGTCGGTCACCACCGGCCGGACCGCCACCACGGCGCTCGCGCTCATCGCCGCAGGCACCAGCAGCACGTAGCCGAGCGCGGCGAGCAGACCGACCATCGCCACCGCCGCCACCAACCGCAGCCGGTGCATCGGCACCCGCAGCAGGTCGGTCAGTGTCACCGCGCCGGAGGTCCCGGAGGACGGGGCGTCGGTGGACCAGGTGCCGGGAGCTGCATCAGTCATGGAACTTCTTCACCGTCTGTTGAGGATTGCCGACGACCACGACGCCGGGTGCGACGTCCGTCCGGACCACAGTGGCCGCGCCCACGACGCTGTCCCGGCCGATGCGCACGCCCTTCATGACCAGGGCGTGCGCGCCGACCCACACGTTGTCCTCGAGGACGATCGGGGCGCGGGTGGCGGGGCCGGGCGGCGCGTGCCGCTGCGCGGGCGGCAGGTTGTGGAAGTCGTTGTCGAGCAGCTCGCAGTCCGACAGGAGGCACCGGTCCCCCACTGTCACCGACGTCCAGGTGCCGATCCAGGTCGCGTTGAGCAGACAGTCGGCGCCGACGCGCACCTCGCCGGGGCCCGCGAAGCGGACGAGTTTGTTCAACCGGGTGCGGTCACCGATGGTCACCCGCACGCCGCGGCGCAGCCGGATCCGACCACGGATCTCCACGTCCCGGCCGAGTGTCAGTCGCCGATAGCGGAGCCGGTACCAGCCGCGTTTGACCGCGAAGAGCAGACGCACCGCGCGTCTCGTACGGATGCCAGCGGCGCCGAGCAACGACCCTCCCCCACATCGCGGGGCCGGCGGCGGATGAACCACCGCCACCGGCCCAACGTGAACAATCTACCGATGCTCCGTTACGAACGGTTGACCGTTACTGTACGGAGAAGAATGTCGATGGGGTAGACCAGGACAACTCGGGCGTCGCCGTGCTGATCACAGTCGCCGTGGCACCATCGACCGCCGCGCTCGGCCCGGCCGTCGGGTCGAACGGCACGCTGCGCAGAGCGCCGTCAGTGGCACCGTAGACGATCCGGCCACCCACCCAGGCCATGCCACGCACCGTCGACCAGGTCACGCCAGTGGTCGGCAGGGTGAACTCGGTGGCACCGAGGTAGTTGCCGTCGATCTCGAAGTAGCGGTAGTAGAGACCGTTGGCACCGGTACGGGTGTAGTAGAGCCGACCGTCGAGGAAGAAGGCGCCGGTCAGCAACGCCGGGTTGTACCAGTCGTTGTAGCCGGACGCCTCCCACGGAGAGCCGATCGCCCCGCCGTTGAACAGCGACACGTCGATCCGGCTGCCGGTCGGCGTGCCGGCCACCGTGTGCGACCAGTAGATCCGGTCGTCCACCCGCCAGGTCGCGCCGGCCGCCGTGTACGCGGGCTGGCTGACCGTGGCCGGGGTGCCCAGGGCGACACCGTCGAACGGCACCTTCGCCACGGTGCCCGGAGCGGTGTTCAGGTAGAGGTTGCCGGTGGTGGCGGCGGGCGGGTTCTTCGGGGTGAAGGTACGACCTCCGGCGAGCGGGAACATGCCGAGGCGGCCGTGGTATTCCTCGCCCATGCCATCGGAGTTGTGCCCGAAGTACAGGCCGTCCGAGCCTCGCCAGAGCACCGGCACCGACGAACCCCACGTGCTGGTGCCCGAGGGCATCGAGGCGCCGCCGCTGCGGCGAGGGTTCCAGTTCACCGGCATACCGGTCGCCGGGGTGACGGCGGCGATGCCGAGCCGGTCGACAGCGCCCGCGCCCGCGTTGTCGCTGGCGTTCGGGTTGTTGAGCCAGCGGAAGTGCCCACCCAGGTAGATCACGTTGTCCGCGACCTCGACCGAGGTGATGGTGTCGTTGCCGGTGTAGTCGGCCCAGGTGGCGAGCTGACCGCTGCCCCGCGCGGCGGTCTCGAAGCGGACC
This sequence comes from Micromonospora sp. M61, assembly GCF_018070245.1. Classification (NCBI taxonomy): domain Bacteria; kingdom Bacillati; phylum Actinomycetota; class Actinomycetes; order Micromonosporales; family Micromonosporaceae; genus Micromonospora; species Micromonospora sp. M61. The sequence continues at coordinate 53,908 of NZ_JAGPYA010000032.1, forward strand.
AGGGCGTCGCAGTACGCGGCCGGCCAGCCGCTGCCGCCGTTGGTGCCGACCACGAACCAGCTGCCGTCGGCGCCGAACTTCACGTCCTGCACGTAGTGCACGAAGGTCGCCGGCGCCGCGCACGGCGCGATGAACTTGTCGGTGCTCCAGTCGATCAGCGTGGGCGTCGCGGAGACGTCCACCAGCGCCATCTGGTTGCGCGCCAGGCCGTTGACGAGCGTGAAGTTGCCGCCGACGGCCAGCGTGTTGCCGTCCGGGGTGACGTCGATGGTCCAGACGTACGACGTGGTGCTGTGCCGCCCGACGGTGGCGTCGATGACGAAGCTCGGGTCGATCGCGCCGGTGGTCGCGTTGAGCCGGCCGAGACCGGCGTGCGCGGTGCCGTTGAGCCAGTTGAACGCGCCGGCCACGTACAACCAGTTGCCGTGCAGCACCAGGTCACGGACCGTGCCGCCGTCGGAGCGCCCGACCCAGCTGTCGATGATCGCGCCGGTCGACGGGTTGAGCGCGACCAGGTTCTTGCGCGAGACGCCGTTGACGTTCTTGAAGGTGCCGCCGACGATCAGCGTGCCGCCCGGGCCGGCGACGAGCGTGTTGACCGCGCCGTCGAGCACCGGAAGGAACGTGGTGGACATGGTGCCGGTGGTCCGGTCGTACGCGAAGAGGTAGCGCTGGGTGACCCACGCGGAGCCGGCGGTCTGCCGGAGCTGGGTGAAGCTGCCGCCGACGAAGACGGTGTTGCCCACCTGCGCGAAGGCACGGGTCTCACCGTCTCGCGCGTGCGGAGTCACGTCGGCGGGGTTCGCCGACACCAGGGTTGCCGTCTCCGGGACCGGAACCACCGCAGCCGACGTGGGCGTGGGCACGCCCAGAACTGCGGCGACGATCGCCAACGCGACCACCCCCGCCCGAGCACGACGTCGTCCTGCAGAACGCCACAAGTGCGAGAGTTTGGGCACGCTTCGCCTCCAAGATGGATGAGAACCCGAGGTAGCGTGCCTCGTCCAGCCTGGTAAACAAAATCCGCCGATTGGGCGGTGCATGAATCTGCAAGCCGACAGAACGCCGGAGGTCGGATGCCCGACCCCGGCGAACGGCGTCCCGTCAGCGCGTCATGGTCGTCAGCGGCTCCCCCCGGTGGGCTGCCGCAGGTACGGGTCCTGACCGGCCTTCGCGAAGCCGGCCACTGCCGCGGCATTGTGGTTCATCGTCATGTCGCAGGTCGACGTCCGGCTGGTCATGCCGGCCGAGTTGAAGTAGATGGCGGCCTTGATCTTGGGGTGCGCCTTCAGCGCCGCCGGGAACTCCTGGAACCAGCGCTGCTTGGCGCCTGGGTCGGCGGCGTCGAAGTTGGTGCCGAACTCGGCGAGCATCCGGGGCTTGCCAGCGCCGATACCGTTGTCGTCCAACCAGCGGTAGAAACCGCTCACCGTCGTGCTCGGGCTCTTCCACACGGTGCTGCCGTTGCAGACGTGGAAGTTGTACGGGTCGTAGGCCACCCAGTCGACGTACTGGTCACCGGGGTACAGGCCGGCGTACCGGGAGTAGTGGCCCGACCAGCCCATCATCGTCCAGACCCAGACCGCGTTGGTCGCGCCGGCCCGGGCGAACCGCTCGTGGACGTAGCGCCAGGCGCGGACGAAGTCGGCGTCGCTGCCCTTGTTCGGCTCGTCCTCGGGCTCGTGGTCGAAGCCCATGAAGACCGGCACCTTGGCGGCGCGGATACGGCCGGCGACCGCGTCGATGGTCTCGTCCTGCTTGCCGTTGTAGACGTCGGACCACTTCAGCGTGGTGCCAGCCGAGAAGTTGCGGGACTCCCAGGCGAAGAACATCAGCCGACCCTCGCGCATCTGCTGCTGCTCGTACGCGTCCGGGAAGGCGCCGTTGCTGCCGGCGTTGGAGAAGTCGTGGTAGCGGTGCACGATGTCGAACTTGCGGCCGACCTGCGCCTCCACGTCGGTGACGGCCTTGCCGTGGTCCCAGCCTCCGGCGGATCCGGCGGGCGAGTACATGCCCCACCACGCGCCGCAGGAGGGAACGAGCTTGGCCGACACGGACCCGCACTGGCCGGAGGGAAGGGTGCCGCTCGCGCTCGGGGTCGCCGTCCGGCTCGGGGCGACGGTCGGCGAGGGCTTCGGCGAGGCGGTGGTCGGCGAGGCGCTCGGTGCCGGCGGCGGCGCGGGCCGGGTGGTCGTCACCGGCGACGGCCGGGATCCGAGGTCGTAGCTGATCAGCAGGCTCGGGCGCAGATCCGGACTGCGGTTCTCGACCGACGCCCAGTAGATCCGGCTCTCCAGGCCCGTCTGGGCCAGCGAGACCGTCCAGGTACCGTTGCCGGTGACCAGCTTCGAGACGTCCCACTCGTTGAAGCCCTTGGACACACCGGTCACGCTGTCCAGCGTGTCACCGGTCGCTGCCAGACCCGGCCGGGCCTCGCGGGCGCTCAGCGGCGAGGCATGCGCCGTCACCGTGGCGGCGAACTGCTGCCAGGTGTGCACCCGCAGCGTCGCCCGGACGTTGACCGCGGTGGCCGGCACTGTGGTCACCGCGAACTCGATGACCGCCTCCCGGCCACCACGCGGGTTGCCGTCGCAGCGCGTCGGGCAGGTGGCCAGCGTCGTCTTGGCGGCGTTGTCCCCGTCCTGCGTCACCGCCGTCGCGGTGGTGTCCGCCACCGCCCGGATCGACAGGTCGTCGCTGGCCAGCAGCGGCATCATGGTCGCCACGATGCCTGCCACCACCGATCCGCCGACCACGCCGATGGCGATGGCCTTGCGCCGGGGTCCGGAGCGGATCCGGGTGATGCGGTGCAGTCCGTGCCTGGTCAAGGAAACTCCCTGTGTCTGCGTCCGTAACGGTGAGCAGCGTATCGATGACCAGGACTTGTCGCCGGGACGACAGTTTCCCGTAAGCGCGTCTTAACCGTCAGCTAAGAAAGTCGGCTGACGTCGCCTCCCCCAGCGCTTTCCGCATCGCCCCGACGGGGGCGACCACGCCGGTGAACTGCTCGAACTGACCGACCGCCTGCGCCAACAGAAGGTCCAGACCGGACACCAGTCGAAGGCCGGCCGCGGCGGCGGCAGCGGCCAGCGGCGTCGGCCACGGGTCGTAGATCGCGTCGAAGAGCACCCTCCCCGGCCGCCACGCCACCTCGCCGGCCAACGGGTCGGCGACCCCCTTCGGCACTGTGGAGACGACCAGGTCAGCGGAGGAGAGGCACCGGGGCGCGTCAGCCCAGCCTGCGGGGGTCAGCGCGACGCCCAGGGCATCGGCCACCGGCCGCAGCTCGTCGATCGCCTCCGGTCGGCGGGCGACCACCGTCACCGACGGGCAGCCCAACTGGGCGGCGGCGGCCAGCGCGGCGCGGGCCGTGCCACCGGCGCCGAGCACCGTGACGGCGGCACCCGCGCTCACCCCAGCGGCGGTGAGCACCTGCACCATGCCGGCGACGTCGGTGTTGTCGGCATACCAGGAGCCGTCCGGACGGCGTACCAACGTGTTGGCCGCGCCGACGGCGGCGGCGACCGGCGAGGCCTGCGCGGCCACGGCGAGCGCCGCCTCCTTTCCCGGCATGGTCACCGACAACCCGGCCCACTCCGGGCCCAGGCCGGCGACCAGATCCGGCAGCTCCGCCGCCGCGCACTCGATCCGCGTGTACGACCACCCGGTCAGACCGGCGGCGGCGTAACCGGCGGTGTGGATCACCGGGGAGAGGGAGTGCGCGATCGGTTTGCCCAGCACCGCGGCCCTACGGGTCGTATCGCCCGGGACCCCTGCCGTGTTCCGCATCAATCTCCGCCCTCCGCGATGTTCGGATCGACCCTACCCAGCACGCAGGCCACGCCACCAGAGAACGGGACCGCTGACAAATGCTCGACGGCCCGACAATCGCTTGACGGCGATGCATTCTTACGGCGGTACGGCCGACCGAAAAAATGGGGGAAACCTTCAAACGCATTCTGCATGCCCTTGTCGCGACTACCGCGGTCTTCAGTCTTTCGCTGATGATCGCCGCGCCCCCGTGCGGACGCCGCAGAGGGCAGCCGGTCGGACAACCACCAGCTCTGACCTGGCGCGGGGCGTACGGCGTCGTCAACCGGAACACCGGTTACGGCGGCACATTCGCGCTGCGAAAGCAGAACAGCAACGGCGTGTGGACGTTCCTGAACGCGCACCGGTTCGTGGTCCGGAACGAGCCACTGACAATGACGCGATAAATGCGTCAGCGTCGACTCAAAAAAGCTCCCTTCCCGACGAGACCGCAATTTCGGTCACCGTCGGGAAGGGAGCCTTTCTGGTCGTGCCACGGCCGGTCAGATGATGCCGGCCTCCCGGGCCTTGGCCTCGTTGCGCTTCTGCTCCTCGTACGTCTCGGCGAACTCGGAGTGGCCCTCCTTGTCGATCGCCACGAAGTAGAGCCACTTGCCCGTCGGCGTGGCCATGGCCCCTTCCAGGGCCTGCTTACCCGGGTTGTTGATCGGGGTGGGGATCATCCCCCGCAACTTGCGGTTGTAGGGGTTCTTCGGGTCGTCCAGCTCGGTCGCCGTCATCTGCTTGGACGACTTGGTCGGCTTGCCGATCAACTCCAGGTAGTAGTTGACCGTGACGTCCATCTCCAGGCAGTTGCAGGGGAACTCGCCGTACACCCGGTTGTAGGCCACCCGGGCGACCTTGCCGAGGTCGTCCTTGTTACCCGCCTCGGCCTGGGCCAGGGACGAGACGATCAGCGCCTCGTACGGGCTGACCTTGCGTTCCTTCTGCACCCGGTCGGCGAACTTCATCTCCTGGGTCACGGTGAGGAAGTTGTCCACCATCAGCTTGAGGATGCTCTCCGCGGTGGCCTTCGGCGGGATCTCGTACGTGTCCGGGTAGAGGAAGCCCTCGACGGACTTGACGATCTTCTTGCCGTCGTCGCGCTTGAACCACCAGTCGGGAACGCCGAGCGCCTCCGGGTCCTTCGCGGCGGCCTCGAACTCCTTGACCGGGATCTTGGTCTTGTCGGAGAGCAACTTGTAGATGTTCTTGGCGGTGCGGCCCTCGGGGATGGTGAGCCCGTTGACGATCTTGTTCTTCAGGTCGAGCATCGCGGTGACGGCACTCTCGCCGCTCATCTGCTTGCGCAGCTTGTACGTGCCCGGCTGGATGTTCTTGCTGCGGGAGTTGGCCTCGGCCGCCTCGATGAACGCCTTCTGGCTCTTCACCACGTCGGCCGCAACGAGGGCGTCCGCCATGTCGGCGATCAGCGCCCCGTTCTTGATCTCGACGGTGATCTCACCGGACCCGGCGCCGTCGTAGTCGGGGGTGACGAAGTAGTTCTGGATGCGGTCGAAGCCGTAGAACGCGCCACCACCGATGCCGCCCAGCAGGACCAGGGCCATCAGCAGAGCCAGGAACGTCTTGCCCCGGCCGCCGCCACCGGACTTACCGTTGCGCTTGCGGAAGCCACGCCGATGCCGGCCTTTCTCCCCCCGCTCCGGCTCGTCGAACCCAAGGTCCAGATCGTCGATCATTACGTCCGCCTCCGCTGCGCATCCAGCCAGCTCTGCAGGATCTCCACCGCGGCCGCCTGGTCGACAACCGCACGTTGACGTTTACCTCGGACGCCACGCTCGGCAAGCCTACGAGAAGCGACCACGGTCGACATCCTCTCGTCAGTGAGCGTTACCGGGACGGGCGCTATCACATCGACCAGTCGGTCAGCGTACGCCTTCACATGGACGGCCGCAGGGCCATGCTTGCCCGCGAGATTGACCGGAAGGCCGACGACAACCACAACGGCCTCGTGCTCGGCCACCAGCGCGGCCAACTCGGCGAGGTCGCTCGGCACCGCGTCCGGCGCCGCCGTCAGATCACGGGCCAGTGTGACCAGCGGCGTTGCCAGGATCCCGTCCGGATCCGAGCGGGAGACCCCCACCCGCACCTGACCGACATCCACACCGATCCGCACACCGCGCTTGAACTCAACCACCGACGGTCACCGCCCGGTGGGTACGAACCAGGGCGGACCAGATGGCCCGCCCTGGCTGAGAGTGATCGCCCATCACGCCTCGGTGATCGCCTTCTCGACGGTGAGCAGCAGGTTCGGAGCCTCGGTCGCCGGCAGTCCGCCACCCTGAGCCAGGTCGGGGCTGCCACCGCCGCGCCCGGAGAACGCCGCCTTCACCAGCTCCGACGCGGCCAGGCCACGGCTGCGCGCGGCCGCGTTGACCGCCACTACCAGGGACGCCTTGCCGTTCGACCGGGCCGCCACCGCGACCACCGCCGGCCGCGCCGGGTCGATCTTGCCGCGAATCTCCTGAGCCAGGGTCCGCACGTCGTTACCGGCCGCGCCCTCCGGCGCCTCGGTGCCCACGTACGCGACCCCGCGCACGTCCTTGGCCTGCGCGGCGAGCGCCGCCGCACCACCCAGCACCAGCTGGGCACGCAGCTTCTCCAGTTCCTTCTCCGCGTCCCGGAGCTGGGTGACGGTCTGCTCCACCCGGTCGGCGACCTGGTCGTTGGGCACCCTGTACAGCTCCGCCAACCGGGAGACCAGCAGGTGCTCACGGGCCAGGAAGCCGAAGGCGTCCATGCCGACCAGCGCCTCGACCCGGCGGACGCCGGAGCCGATGGACGACTCGGAGAGGATCTTCACGAGGCCGAGCTGGGCCGAGCGCGCCACGTGCGTGCCGCCGCACAGCTCCCGGGCGTAGTCACCCACCTCGACGACCCGCACCTCCTCGCCGTACTTCTCGCCGAAGAGCGCCATCGCCCCGATCCGCCGCGCCTCGTCCAGCGAGGTGATGAAGGCGTGCACCTCCAAGTCGGCCAGGAGCACCTCGTTGACCTGCTGCTCCACGTCCCGCAGGACGGTCGGCGACACTCCGGTCGGGGTGTTGAAGTCGAACCGGAGCCGACCGGGCGCGTTCAGCGACCCCGCCTGGGTCGCCGACTCACCGAGGAAGTTGCGCATGGTCTGGTGCACCAGGTGCGTGGCGGTGTGCGACCGGGAGATCGCCCGCCGCCGGGTCGTGTCGATCTCGGCGTAGCCGGCCTCACCGGCGCGCACCTCACCCCGGATCACCCGGGCTCGGTGCACGATCAGGCCGGGCACCGGCTGCTGCACGTCGAGCACCTCGACCTGCCCGCCGCCGACGGTGATCATGCCCTGGTCGGGCTGCTGACCACCACCCTCGGCGTAGAACGGCGTCGTGTCGAGAACCAGCTCGATGGTGTCGCCCTCGGTCGCCGCCTGGCGCGGGCCGTCGGCACCGAGCAGCGCCCGGACCGTCGACTCGCGGGCCACCTCGCTGTAGCCGGTGAACGTCACCGGGCCACCCGAGTCGAGCACCGACCGGTACGCCGACAGGTCGGTGTGACCGGTCTTGCGGGCCTGCGCGTCCGCCTTCGCCCGGGTCCGCTGGTCGGCCATCAGCCGCCGGAACCCCTCGTCGTCCACCTGGAGGCCCTGCTCGGAGGCGATCTCCAGGGTCAGGTCGATCGGGAAGCCGTACGTGTCGTGCAGCTGGAACGCCTTCGCCCCGGACAGCGAGGTGCCTCCCGCGGTGCGGGTCTCGGCGATCGCGGTGTCCAGGATCGTCGTGCCGGCACGCAGGGTGGACAGGAACGCCTCCTCCTCCGCGTACGCGTAGTCCGCGATCCGGGCGAAGTCGGTCGCCAGCTCCGGGTACGAGGGCGCCATGCAGTCCCGGGCCACCGGCAGCAGCTCGGGCAGCGCCCGATCCTGCCAGCCGAGCAGCCGGATCGACCGGATCGCCCGTCGCATGATCCGGCGCAGCACGTACCCGCGGCCCTCGTTGGTCGGGGTCACGCCGTCGCCGATCAGCATCAGTGCCGTCCGGACGTGGTCGGCGATCACCCGCAGCCGGACGTCGTCCGGGTGCGACTCGCTGGCCACGTGCCCGGAGTGCGCGCCGTACCGCTTACCGGTCAGCTCGGCCGCCCGCTCCAGGATCGGCCGGACCTCGTCGATCTCGTACAGGTTGTCGACGCCCTGCAGGATCGAGGCCATCCGCTCCAGGCCCATGCCGGTGTCGATGTTCTTGGCCGGCAGCTCACCCAGGATCGGGTAGTCCTCCTTGCCGGTGCCCGGGCCCCGCTCGAACTGCATGAAGACGAGGTTCCAGAACTCCATGTAGCGGTCCTCGTCGACCGCCGGACCGCCCTCCCTGCCGTACTCCGGGCCCCTGTCGTAGAACAGCTCCGACGACGGGCCGCACGGCCCCGGAACGGTCATCGACCAGAAGTTGTCCGCCTTGCCCCGACGGACGATCCGGTCGGGGGGCACACCCACCGACCGCCAGAGCTCGTACGCCTCGTCGTCGTCGAGGTAGACGGTCGGCCAGACCCGCTCCGCGTCGAGACCGTAGCCACCGTCGGCCTGCGACTTGGTGATCAGGTCCCACGCGAGCGGGATGGCGCCGGCCTTGAAGTAGTCACCGAAGGAGAAGTTGCCGTTCATCTGGAAGAACGTGCCGTGCCGGCTGGTCTTGCCGACCTCGTCGATGTCCGGCGTGCGGATGCACTTCTGCACACTGACCGCCCGCCGGTAGGGCGGAGTCTGATGACCCAGGAAGTACGGCACGAACTGCACCATGCCGGCGTTGACGAACAACAGGTTCGGGTCGCTGATGGCGGGCAGCGGAGCTGACGGCACCACGGTGTGGCCATTCGCCTCGAAGTGCGCGAGGTACCGTCGCTTGATCTCCGCCGTCTTCATCGCTGGTGCTCCTCCGGAAAGATTTCCCGATCGCCGATCCGCGGGTCTTCCCGCAGCTCGGCGAACTGATCGTCGAACGCCTCGCCCTGGGCGAACGCCTGGTGGATCTCCTGCTCGCGCTCGGCCATGCCGACCCGCACGTCCTCCACGAAGCTACGCAGCGACTCGACCAGGCCGCCAGCGGATTCCGTCAACGTGCTGGCGATGCCGGCCGGTGTGTACGCCTGGGCGGTCCGCGTCGCCTTGCGGACCACGATCACACCGACGGCCACTCCGATACCGAGCCAGAACAGACGCCTCATGTCTCGTTACCTCCTGGTGCGCCGGCCGGTCAACGGTTGCCGCGCCGCGCGGCCCGCCGCTGCTGCTTGATGGTGTCGCGGACCTCACGCTCGGTCTCGGCGTGCCGACGGCCGGCGGCGGCCTTGCGCACGCTGTAGCCGAACGCGGCCACCTTGACCAGCGGGTTGGCAGCCGCCGCGGAGACGACGGTGGCCAGGTTGGCGACGTTGGCGGTGACGTTCTGCGCGTGGCTGGTCATCGTGTCGACCTTCGCCAGCTGCAGGTTGACGCCGTCGAGCGAGGTCTGCACCTGCTCCAGCGCCGTGTTGACGTTCTTCACAGTGGTGTTCACGTCACCGAGCAGCGGCGCTGTCCGGTCGTTGAGGTCGTTGATCATGCGGGTGGTGGCGTCAACCGTGTGCCGCAGCCGCAGGATGGGCAGCGTCAGAATGAGCACCAGCACCGCGAACGCGCACGCCGCGATCAGCGCCGCGATGGCTCCAATGTCGCCCACGCCTGTCCTCCTCAAGCAGAGTTCCGCAGGACCCGACGTCCTCGGAACGCACAACGATGGCACCCGTACCGGTCGTCGAGTCGTCGACGCTCACCGGTAGCGGGCATGCCCGCCAGCCCCAGACCCTACCGTCCGTGATGGAGGCCGGCTCAGGACGGTGAGGGTGTCAGCTCCCCCAGCGGATCAGCGCTGACCGTAGGGAACGGATCCTCTCCGGTCAGTGACGGGTCGGTGGTCGGCTGCGGCCTGGTCCGCTCGTCGTCGATCGCGTTGCGTACCTTCACCGACACCAACGAGCCGGTGCACCCTGTCGCAGCGGCCGACGGATCGGCAGACGGATCGGTCGACGGCACGACGGCCGGCTCGCCGTCGACCGGTGGCGGCACACAGGTCGGCTCGCGGACCCACAGGTCGAGCGTCAACTCGTCGCGCCGCCAGCAGGTGTAGCTGCCCTTGGTCTCCTGCTCCGGGCAGCGGCTCACCTTCCACGGCTGCCAACCGTCCTGACGCAACGCGTTCTCGTAGGCCTTCGCCGTCTCGTCCGGCGCCTTCTCCGAGGTGACGGTGCGCTCACGCAGCCGGCAGTCGAGCAGACACCACCGGCTGCCGCTGACGTCGTCGACGGTCTTCGCGGCAGCCCAGCCGGGCACGTCGAGCTTGTCCAGGTTGTCGAAGACCGGGTCACGGCTCAACGTCCGGATGCCGAAGAAGAGCGGCACCGCACCGAGCAGCACGATGCTGACCAGCGCCAGCACCGCCGCACGCAGCCGGCGTCGTTCACGCGACTCGCGGTGCGCCTCGGCCCGGGCACCCGCTGCGGCGCCGTCGTCCGGCGAGTCCTGATCCGCCGGGCGCAGGGCCGGCCCGCCGGACGGATCCGGTGCCGGGCGGTCCACCGGGCCGGACGGGGACGGCACCACGGCGGCGGCGCGGGCCACACCGACGGGATCGCCGGGGCGGCCGGGTGGCGGCACCGGCGCGACACCGCTCGGCTCGGCTCGGCCGGGCTCCCGATTCGGAGGCAGGGCACGGCCGGCGGCACGGTCAGGTGGCACCGGTCGGCCGACCTGCGCACCACCACGGGCCGGCGCGGGAGAACCCGGTCCTCCGCCCGGCGCACCGCCCGGCCGTTCGTCGGCAGGGGGCGGTTGCATCCCACCGGGTGGGCGGACAGCGGCGCGGGCCGGACCGTCCGGACGCGGACGTGGCGGCCCGTCTCCACCCGGAGGCACGGCGGCACGAGCCGGGCCCTCCGAACGGACGGCGTCGCGGGGGCCGGCGCCCGGTGCCTCACCCGCAACGGGCCGGGCCCGACCGGGCGGAGTGGAACGGGCGGCACCCCGAACCGGTGCGGCGGGGCCGGCACCGGGCGCGGGTCGTCCAGCGGCATAAGGGTCGTCGCCCCGGTCGCTCGCCGGCCCCTGTCGACCCGGGCCACCCTCGACGGGCGGACGTCGCCGACCGGCCGGATCCGGAGCGGGCATCCCGTCCGGACCAGGACCAGCAGCCCCACGACCACGCCGCACTGTGGGATCCGGAGCAGACGCTGCGGCGCCCCGGCCCCGGCCGGGACGGTCGCCGGTCGCCGGCGGATAGGGGGTCGACTGTTCTCCGGTGGAACCCGACGCGTCGGGGCGTACGGCACGACGACCGGTGGGTCCCTCCGAGCCCGGGTCGGTCGGCGGCCCGGCGGGCCGGCGGCCAGCGGAGCCCTCCGCGGCCGGATCGGGTACGCCGAGCCGACCGGCCGCCGGGTCGACGAAGTCACCGGCGCTGGCGGGCGGTACGGGACGCCGGCCCTCGGCCGGCGGGGGCCCGCCTCGGCGGGTGACCACCGGCAGGCCCGGGTCGGTGTGCGGCAGGCGACCGGCCTGGCGCAGCCAGTCGGCGGGCCGCTCCGGGCGGTCCGGTCGAGGTTCGCCGCCGGCCGGCGTACGCCGCTCCGGCTCGTCGGTGGTGGCCCGCCGGCGACCCGTGCCGTCGGTGGGGGCGATGGTAGGCGTCGCGCCGCTGTGACCGCCGGACGCTGCGGGCACCGGCGGCGCGTTGCCCGAGCGGGGCACCATCGGCTCGTCGGGTTCAGCGGCGCGGCGGTGGCCGCCGGCTGCCGGGCGGGAGCGCTCGGCGGCACGGGAGCCGGTGGGCTCCGGCGCGCCGGGGTCCACCGGGCCTGGCCGGCGCCGGGCGGTACGCGGGTCACGGTCGATGGCGGGGTCGGGTCGCAGGCCATCCGCGACCGGCGGGACGGCACCGGCCGGCGTGCCGTCGTACCGCGCTGCGGCGGGGGACGGCCCGGTGCCCCGCGCTGGATCGGGTGCTGGACCGGCGGACCGGCGACCGGCGGGCGTGCCGTCGGCAGACGGCACCGCACGGCCGGGCTCGACAGGCTCGGGGCCCGGTCGGCGGCCCGGCGCTCCGGCGTCCGGTCGGCGCAACGGCGGCATGGCGTCCGGGTTACCCCCGGGCGTGGCAGCGTCCGGACGGCGACCGGTCGGACCGGCGGCATCCGGACGGCGACCAGTCGGGGCGCCGGAGGTCGGAGGGCCCACGGGTGGGCCGGGCGGAACCGCCGCAGGGCGGGAGCGGACCGGGCCGCCGGGCGCGTCGGGGCGAGGCCCCGGTGGGCCGGCCGGGTCGCCGCCAACTGGTCGGGCGGTGGGTGGCGCTGGTGGTACGGCGGCACGCGCAGCGGGTGCCGGCTGCACTCCTCGGCGCGCCGGCTGGCCCGGGGCGGGTGCACCGGGGCTGGCCGCGGGTGGCCGCTCATCCGGGCGGCGGCCGGCGGGTGGCGCCTCCCCCGGCCAGGGGCCGTCGACCGGTCGACGCGGGCCGGCACCCGGGTCGGTCTGGCGCGGCGCGGGTGGAGCCGGGGCCTCCGGCGGCACCGGAGCACCGCCGCGTCCACCGGCCGGCGCTGCCGGCGTACCCGTACGCGGCCCCGCCGGTGCGGCCGGCGCACCCGCAGCGGGACGGCCCGGCTCCGCCGGGGCGCCGTCCGGGCCCAGCTCGGTGCGTTGCTGCTTGGCAGAGCGCAGGTCGTCGATCCAGCCGAACTCCTCGCCGGCGACCGGCTCCTCGGGCTCGGGCTCGGCGGCCCGCCCCCGACCCCAGCGACGCGTCTTGGCGCGGGGATCGCGCCGCTCGTCCGGGCCCTCGTCCGGGCGGTCCCCACCACGCGATCTCACTGTTGACCCTCTCCTGCGGCGTCAGTGCCGCTGTCCTGCATCGTGCCGGGTGCGCCCGTGCCGGTCGCCGGGCGACCGGTCTCGCCAGGTAGCGCCGACGCGGCCTGTGCCGTTACAGGTGGCTCGGCTGTCGGAGTGTCCGGACGGGCGGGCGGGGCCGGCAGACCCCGCACGATCCGGCGCAGCAGCGGCAGCCGGGTGGCCACCGACCGTTCGGCGCCGTGCGGGCTGGGCTGGTAGTAGTCGGTGCCCACCAGGTCGTCCGGGACGTACTGCTGGGTCACCACACCGCGCTGGTCGTCGTGCGGGTAGCGGTAGCCGGTGCCGTGGCCCAACCCTCGGGCGCCGGCGTAGTGCGCGTCGCGCAGCCCTCGCGGCACCGCACCGCCGCGACCGGCCCGCACGTCGGCGATCGCGGCACCGATGGCGGTGGTGGCGGAGTTCGACTTGGGCGCCGTCGCCAGATGGATCACCGCCTGGGCCAGGTTGAGCTGCGCTTCGGGCAGCCCGACGTACTCGACGGCGTGCGCGGCGGCGGTGGCCACGCTCAGGGCACCGGGGTCGGCCATGCCCACGTCCTCGCTGGCGAAGATGACCAGGCGTCGGGCGATGAACCGGGCGTCCTCGCCGGCGACCAGCATGCGGGCCAGCCAGTGCACTGCGGCGTCCACGTCCGAACCGCGCATGCTCTTGATGAAGGCGCTGACCACGTCGTAGTGGGCGTCGCCGTCGCGGTCGTAGCGCACCGCCGCCACGTCGACGGCCTGCTCGGCGGTGGCGAGGTCGATCCGCCCGGCGCCGAGCGCCGTGGCGGAGGCCGCCGCCGCTTCCAGCGCGGTGAGTGCCTTGCGGACGTCACCGGCGGCCAGCCGGACCAGGTGGTCCTCGGCCTCCGGGGTCAGGGTCAGGGCGCCGTCCAGGCCGCGCTTGTCGGTGACCGCGCGGTGCAGCAGGCCCCGCACCGCCGCGTCGTCCAACGGTTGCAGGGTCAGCAGCACGCACCGCGACAGCAGCGGCGAGATGACCGAGAAGTACGGGTTTTCGGTGGTCGCCGCCAGCAACGTGACAGTACGGTCCTCGACGGCGGCGAGCAGCGAATCCTGTTGGGTCTTGCTGAACCGGTGCACCTCGTCGATGAAGAGCACGGTCTGCGGGCCGCCCGAGCGGCGCTGGCGACGGGCCGCCTCGATCACCGCCCGCACGTCCTTGACGCCGGCGGAGAGCGCCGACATGGCGACGAATCGGCGGTCGGTCGCCCCGGCCACCAGGTGCGCGATGGTGGTCTTGCCGCTGCCCGGCGGGCCCCAGAGGATCACCGACAGCGGGGCGCCGCCGGAGACCAGCTGCCGTAGTGGGGCGCCGGGGGCGAGCAGGTGGTCCTGACCGATCAGCTCGTCGAGGGTCACCGGGCGCATCCGGACGGGCAGGGGCGAGTCGTCGGCCACCGCGGTGAAGCCGTCGACACCGGCGGGGCCGTCGGGCGCGCTGCGCGACCCGGCGGGTTCACCGAGGGAGAAGAGGGCGTCGGACTCCATCACGAAGACAGTACCGGGCCGGGCCCACGACGCCGGAATCGCGCCGTGGGCCCGCCACCGGTGATCGGTTCCGGTCAGCCGCGACCGGGGCGACGGCCCCGGTACCAGCGGCCGCCGCCACCGCCGCCGCCGCTGCGCGGGCCGCTGCCCACGCCGGCCAGGTAGAGCGAGAGCAGGAGCAGCCCGATGAGCACGAGGGTGTTCCAGTTGAACAGGTCAGGTGCGCCGAAGTCGGTGTTGAGCAGATCGAGCAGCAGGGCAAAGCCAAAGACGATGGCCGCGAGAATGGCGAGCATGTCGGTCCTCCGGTGGGGGTTCCCAGTAGGTCGGCGCGTGATGTACCCAATCGGTCCACTCGTCAATCTCCACGGTGGATCTGGTTGCGTCGCCGCTGCCCGGCGCGGGCGTCGCACCGTCGGCTCCTAGGCTGGTGAGCATGATCATCGACGACCCGGTGCTCCAGGATCGCCGTGCCATCCTGGCCGCCGTGGGCCACCACCCGTTCGCCCGGCACGCGCTCGGACCGGGCACACCGGCTCGCGGTTACCGGCGCGATGGCGCCGTGGTGTGGAAGGTGGCGCCCGAGCACGGGCCGGCCGGCTGCGGGATCGGCCCTGCCCGGGCGGCGATCGAGACCTGTGCCGCGCTGGCGGCCGACGGGCTGCTGCAACCGGGGCAGCGGCTGCACCTGCCCCGCCACGATCGCGGTCTGCTGGCCGACCGGCTGACGGTGACCGAGCACCGCGACTGGGACTTCCACTGGACCGACACGGCACCGCCAGCACAGGCCGACGAGCACCGGGTGGTGCGACTCGCCGAGGCGGACCGTCCCGCGCTGGAGGCGCTGATCGACGTGGCGTTCCCGAGCAGCACCTCCCGCCCCGACGATCCACGGGTGGTGGCCTGGTACGGCATCCGGGCCGGCGACCGGCTGGTGGCCTGCGGCGCGGACCGCAGTCAGAGCGACGTGGGCTTCATCGCCGGCCTGACCGTGGCCCCGGACCAACGGGGTCGGGGCCTGGGTGCCGCCCTGACCGCCGGCATGACCCGGGCGCTGCTGGCCCGCCACGACACCGTCGCGCTGGGCGTCTACACGGACAACGTCGGGGCCGCACGTCTCTACCGTCGACTGGGCTTCACCAACACCCTCCCGCTCAGCTCGGTCCGCCTCGGGTGAGACGCGAGGTGCCCCTTGCCGTGACAGGGGGCACCTCGTCCTCACCGGTCGGCCGGTACGGCAACCGCCGTCGGCTCGGCGGCGGGGGCGCGGCGCCCGGCCAGCCAGGCGGGCAGGTAGAGCGGGGCGGCGACGGCGAGCACCACCGCGCCGACCACCATCGCGGTGCCGACGCTGGTCGCGGCGGCGAGCGCGGTGAGCACCACCCCACC
This sequence comes from Micromonospora sp. M61, assembly GCF_018070245.1. Taxonomy (NCBI): domain Bacteria; kingdom Bacillati; phylum Actinomycetota; class Actinomycetes; order Micromonosporales; family Micromonosporaceae; genus Micromonospora; species Micromonospora sp. M61. The sequence continues at coordinate 69,532 of NZ_JAGPYA010000032.1, forward strand.
GAGGGCGGCAGCCGGCTGCGCCATCATCGAGTTCAGCGAGAGCACGCTGGTCCGGTACGGGCCGTCGACCTGCCGGTGCAGCAGCCCACTGTGCAGCGGGTTGGACGCGCCGTGCACGGCGTAGCAGGCCAGGTACGCCACCAGCACGCCGACCGGCCCGGCGAACAAGCCCATCCCGACCACCGTCACACCCTGGAGGATGCGCAGCAGGGCCGCACCCGGCGCGGCGCCGAACCAGCGCAGCAGCAGCGGGGTCAGCGCCGCGCCGGCCGCCGAGGCGAGCCAGGCGGCCGAGTTCGCCGGCCCGAGCAGCGCGGCGGCGCGTTCCGGGTTGCCGATCACCTCGGCGAGCCGGACCGGCAGCAGCGACTCGAAGGTGACCATGCCGAACCCCCAGAACAGCTCGACGGCCACCAACGCCAGCAGCACCCGGGAGCGACGCAAGAGCCCGACGGCCTGGCCGATCATCCGGGGCGCCTGGACCACTGAGGCCCGCAGGGCCGCGAACCCGGTGGCCGGCCGCTCTTCGACAAGCAGCACGACCAGCGCGACGAGCGCCGCCGCCTGCGCCACGATGGCGACCAGCACGGGCACCGTGAGCGCGCTGACCGGTCCGATCGGGCCGAGCGCGATCAGGCCGCCGCTGATCAGCGCGCCGGCGCCGATGGCGCCGCCGACGACGGTGCCGGCGTAGCCGAGACCGCGCTCGTACTCGGCGTCCGGGTCCGCGGCCAGGGTGGCGTCGACGTACCAGGACTCCAACGGGCCGCTGTCCAACGCTCGGTAAACCCCCTGCAGGGCCCAGACCACGAAGAACAGCACGAACGAGTCGGCCACCGCGAACAGTGCCAACGAGGCGAGGTTGATCGCTCCGGCGGCGAGCAGCACCGGCCGGCGGCCGAGGGCGTCGGCGAGCCCGCCGGTGGGCAACTCCAGCGCCAGCACCAGCAGGCCCTGCGCGGTGCCGACCAGGCCGATCTGCGGCAGCGACAGGCCACGCTCCTGCATCAGCAGGATCATGACCGGGATCATCAGACCCGTGGGCAGCCAGCGCAGGCCGTAGAGCGTGAGGTAACGACGCCGGACCTGGCGTACGGTCAGCGCGCTCATTGGAGACCCTCGCGCAACGGGTAGGCGGCAAGGAAGATCTGCACCGGCCTGGCCTCCGGGTCGGCCGAGTCCGCGGTGTCGGCCTCACGGTGGTAGCGCTCCAGCACCTGCCACATCTCCGCCTCCAGCTCCTTCAGCCGGGCCGGCGGAATGGTCATGAAGATGTCGCTCATGCCGAAGGCGTCCCGCCAGGCGGGCGACCACTCGTGCTGCGTGGCGAACCAACGGTCGGCGGTCTCGGCGAGGAGGCGCACCTGGTCGCCCTGTATCCACTCGATCGCGGCCCGGGCGTCGGGATCGTCGTCGAAGTCGCTCGGATCCCAGTTGGTGACGTCGTGCGCGGCCTGCCACCAGCGCTGCCGCCCGCTGCCCCGGTCGGGATCCTCGACGACCAGCCCGACCTCGGCGAGTTGGCGCAGGTGGTAACTGGTCGCGCCGGTGTTGGTGCCGAGCAGCTCCGCCAGGGTGGTGGCGGTGGCGGGGCCCTTCACCCGCAGAGCCCCGACCAGCCGCATTCGCAGCGGATGCGCCAGCACCCGGACCTGCCGTTTGTCGATCCGTACCTCACGCGGCACCGGCCGCGGGGTCGCTTCGTCGTTCGCCATGACTGCACACTATCTCTGCACACTTCCTATGCACAAGAGTTGTGCATAGGAAGTGTGCAATGGCGATCAGGATGCCAGGAGTTCGCGTACCCCGCGTAGTCGCGTGCGCAGCAGGCCGACGGCGCGAGCGGAGTCGAGGCGTACGTCGAGGGGGCGGGACAGGCCGACGGCGGCCCCGGTGGTGGTCTTGAGCCCGGCCGGGTCGAGGCCGAACCGCTCGGCGACCAGCAGGCCCAGCTCGGCCCGGCTGACCGCGTCCGGGCCGGCCACGTTGAGCACACCGGCGTACGTCGAGGCGACCAGCTCCAGCACGGCGGCGGCCAGGTCGGTGACGTCGATCGGGCAGCGCAGCTCGTCGCTGAACAGCACGGCCCGGCCGGCGAGCGCGTCCCGGCAGAGCTGGATCTGCTTGCTGCCCTCCCCCAGGATCAGCGAGGTACGCACCAGGGCCGCGCCGGGGTCGATCGCCCGTACGGCGGTCTCGGCGGCGGCCTTCGCGGCGCCGTACGCGTGCACCGGCGTGGGCGGGTCGTCGTCGGCGTACGGCGTGGGTCGGCCGGCGTGCAGCGCGTCACTGGACACGTGCACCAGTCGGGCACCCACCTCGGCGGCGGCGACCGCCACGTGCGCGGCACCGTCGGCGGTGACCGCCCAGTCGTCGTACCGATAGGGGGTCCCGACCACGGCGTCCGGCCGCACATCGCCGACCAGCGCGCGCACGGCGGCCCGGTCGGTCACGTCCAGCCGGCGCTCCGCAACACCCGGCACCGCGATCTCGCCGGAGTGGAACGTCCCCACCACCGACCACCCGGCGCGAATCCCCCGCCGACAAACCGACCGCCCGAGTAACCCACTACCCCCGACAACAAGCACCCGCATCCCAGCCCACTCCCCCACCGACGATCAAGAGGTTTGCGTCATCTCGCGGGGCGATGATGACGCAAACCTCTTGATCAACCAAGCAGGAGCGGGGGTCAGACCGGGTCGGCTACCGGGGCTGCTGGGCCGGCCGTTCCCGTGTGGGCCGTTGCGGGCGGCTTGGGCTTGGCGTCGATGCCGGCCTCGGCACGCTGCTGGGCGGTGATCGGGGTGGGAGCGCTGGTCAGCGGGTCGAAGCCACCCCGGGTCTTCGGGAAGGCGATGACCTCGCGGATCGAGTCGGCGCCGGCGAGCAGCATGCACACCCGGTCCCAGCCGAAGGCGATGCCGCCGTGCGGAGGGGCGCCGTACTTGAACGCCTCCAGCAGGAAGCCGAACTTGTCCTGCGCCTCCTCGGGGGTGATGCCGAGCAGGTCGAAGACCCGCTTCTGCACGTCACCACGGTGGATACGGATCGACCCGCCGCCGATCTCGTTGCCGTTGCAGACGATGTCGTACGCGTAGGCGAGGGCCCGGTCCGGAGCCTCCTCGAACCGGTCGACCCACTCCGAGTTCGGCGAGGTGAACGGGTGGTGCACGGCCGTCCAGCCGCCCTCGTCCGTGCGCTCGAACATCGGCGCGTCGACCACCCAGCAGAACGCCCAGGCGCTCTCGTCGATCAGCCCGGTCCGCTTGGCGATCTCGACGCGGGCCGCGCCCAGCAGCTCCTGCGCCTCCCGGGTGATGGCGCTGGCGGCGAAGAAGATCGCGTCGCCCGGCTTGGCGCCGACCGTGTCGGCGAGTCCGCCCAGGTGCTCGGCGGAGAGGTTCTTCGCCACCGGGCCACGCGCCTCGCCGGTCTCGGCGTCCAGCACCACGTACGCCAGGCCGCGCGCGCCGCGCGCCTTGGCCCAGTCCTGCCAGCCGTCCAGCTCCTTGCGGCTCTGCGCCGCACCACCCGGCATCACGACCGCGCCGACGTAGCCGCCCGCGTCGATCGCCCCGGCGAAGACCCGGAACTCGGTGCCACGCAGGTAGTCGGTCAGCTCGGTCAGCTCGACCCCGTAGCGCAGGTCCGGCTTGTCGGAGCCGTACCGGGCCATCGCGTCGTGCCAGGTGATCCTTGGGATCGGCTGGCTGATCTCGTGCCCGGCCAGGTCCTTCCAGAGCGCCGACACGATCGCCTCGCCGAGGTCGATCACGTCGTCCTCGGTGACGAACGACATCTCGATGTCGAGCTGGGTGAACTCGGGCTGCCGGTCGGCGCGGAAGTCCTCGTCGCGGTAGCAGCGGGCGATCTGGTAGTACCGCTCCATGCCGCCGACCATCAGCAGCTGCTTGAACAGCTGCGGCGACTGCGGCAGCGCGTACCAGCTGCCGGGCTGAAGTCGCACCGGGACCAGGAAGTCACGGGCGCCCTCGGGCGTCGAGCGGGTCAGCGTCGGCGTCTCGATCTCCAGGAAGTCACGCTCGTGCAGCACGCCCCGGGCCAGGTGGCTGGCACGCGAGCGCAGCCGCAGCGCGTTCGCCGGGCCGCTGCGGCGCAGGTCCAGGTAGCGGTACCTGAGCCGGATGTCGTCGCCGGCCTCGATCTGGTCGTCCACCGGCAGCGGCAACGGCGCCGCCTCGGAGAGCACCTCCAGGTCGGCGACGGTCACCTCGACCTCACCGGTGGGCAGCTCTGGGTTCTCGTTGCCGGCCGGTCGGCGGGTCACCTCACCGACGACCTTCACGCAGAACTCGTTGCGCAGCGCGTGCGCATCTTCCTCACGGAACACCACCTGGACAACACCGGAACCGTCGCGCAGGTCGACGAAGATGACCCCGCCGTGGTCGCGCCGGCGGGCCACCCAGCCGGCGAGCGTCACCGTCGAGCCGGCGTCCGCGGCGCGCAGGCTTCCGGCATTGTGGGTACGGATCACGGCTGGCAACTCCTCATCGTGGAACAGTCCTCACCGGCATTCTGTCAGGGGTGGCCGCCCTGCCTCCGGGGCACCCGGCAGGCCGACGCGATTCGCAGGTGGGGCAGCCCGGCGAACCCGGCTCGGGCAGCGGCCATGCCGGTTAACGTGGCGAAATGCGCGCCGTACCGAACTGGGCCGTCGCCACGGCGGCTGCCGCACCCCTGCTGCTGGTGGCCGGCTGGACGGTCGCGGAGGCGCGGCAGCCCGCCGGTTACGACCCGATCCGGGACACCATCAGTGAGTTGGCCGGGCAGGAGGCCGTCGACGCCTGGATCATGATCAGCGCGCTGGTGCTGCTCGGGTGCTGCTACCTGGCCGTCGCCGCCGTGCTGCACGCGGCCGGATTGCCCAGCCGTTTCCTGCTCGCCGTCGGCGGGGTGGCGACCATCGCGCTGGTCGCGTTCCCCCGCCCCACTGTCGGCGGTTCGCTCAGCCACGGCATCGCGGCGACAGTGGCGGTGCTCGCCCTGGCGCTCTGGCCGGCCGGCTCGGCACTGTGGCTTCCGCGCGGGCACGACACCCAGCACCCGAGCAGGCCGGACCCGCCCTGGGCGTTCCGTCGGGCGGTGGGGCTGAGCGCCACGGTGGTGCTGCTCGCGCTCTTCGGGTGGTGCGCGTACGAGGTGACCAGCGGGTCCCGCACCGGGTTGGCCGAGCGGGTGACGGCGGTGGCGGTCTCACTCTGGCCACTGCTGGCCATCCTCTCCGCCCGGCGGGCGCACCTGGCCTGGGCCGTCGGCGGTGCGACAGCCATCGGCCCGACGTTGCCGACCGGCGGCGTCATACCCCCGGATCCGCTCGGGCCCACAATCGGGCCCGCTCCTCGAGGGCCCGATCGGCTGCCGTAGGTCACGGTGTGTCGGCCCGAACGCCAGGCCTCGGACCCGGGAGTGGGGCCGTTCGCACCGCTACGCTCACCCGATGTCCGCCGTTCCCCGCTGGGCCCTGCTGTCGGCCGCTGGCGCACCGTTGTTTCTGATCGGGGGCTGGACGCTGGCGCAGGCCGCCCAACCCGACGAGTTCGACCCGGTCCGGCAGACCATCAGCGCGCTCGCCGCCGCCGATGCCGACCAACGCTGGATCATGACGGTGGGGCTGGCTGGCCTGGGCATCTGTCACCTGGCAACCGCACTCGGCCTGGTCGTCGCGGCACCGGCGGGTCGTGGGCTGCTCGCCCTGGGCGGCCTTGCCACACTGGTCCTGGTGGCGTTCCCGCAACACCCGGGAGGCGGCTCGACGACGCACGTCGTCGCCGCTGGGGTGGCGTTCGTGGCGTTGGCTGTCTGGCCCGCCCTGGCGGTGCCCCACCGAGCGGCGCCGACGGTGCCCCGTCGAGCCGCACCGTCCCTCGGCCGAACCCGGCGCGATCCACCGGACGGGTCGGCTCCGCGCGTCCGCTGGACAGCGCTCGCGGTGACGGCGGTGCTCCTCGGACTGCTCGGCTGGTTCGCCGTCGAGTTCTTCACCGACGGCGCGTGGATCGGGTTGACGGAGCGGCTGGTAGCGGCCGCCGAGGCGGTCGTACCGCTGGCCGCTGTGCTCGCCGCACTGGCCTCCGGGCGGCGGCCGGGCTGACCGCTCGGTGCCGCTCTTTTCTGAGGTACGCCGAGCGCGCCGCGGACGGCGGGCAGCCAGGACAGCGAACGGGCCGCCGGAGGAATCCGGCGGCCCGCTGGCGGTGACTGGATCAGAAGACGCTGACGCCGTAACGGCTGAGCGCCTCGGTGACCGGCTGGAAGTAGGTCGTGCCGCCGGTGCGGCAGTTGCCACTGCCGCCGGAGGTCATGCCCAGGGCGGTGCCACCGGCGAACAGCGAGCCGCCGCTGTCGCCCGGCTCGGCGCAGACGTTGGTGCGGATCAGGCCGGAGACCGAGCCCTCGGCGTAGTTCACCGTGGCGTTGGTCGCGTTCACCGAGCCGCTGCGCAGGCCGGTGGTGCTGCCGGAACGCTGCACCGACTGGCCGACCGACGCGTTGCCGGAGCCGGTGATGTCGCGGAAGCTGCCGTTGTAGAGCGACACGTTGCCGGCCGCGTTGGCCGAGTTGCTGTGCCGCACGATGCCGTAGTCGTTACCCGGGAAGCTGGTGCCGGTACGGGTGCCGATCAGCGAGCTCTGGGAGGAGTTCGAGTACCAGCTGGACGCGATGTTGGTGCAGTGCCCGGCCGTCACGAACGAGTAGGTGCTGCCACTGCGCACGTTGAAGCCGAGCGAGCAACGCCCGCCCCCGCCGGCGTAGATGGCCTGACCGCCGGAGATCCGGGTGCTCAGCACGCCCGCCTCGGCCTCGACCCGAACCGCGCCGTTGGCCCGCGCGGCGGCGGCCTTGACCCGCTCCAGCTTCGCACCGGTGACGGTGCTGTCCACGGAGACGACGACCTGGTTGGTGACCGGGTCACTCCACCAGGCGGTGCCCGGGATCTTGGCGGACCGCTCCAGGTCCGCGGTGGCCCGGTTGAGCTCGCCGGCACCACGGGTGACGTAGCGGACGACGGCGCCGGCCTTGCTCGCCTTGCTGGCGGCGGCGGCGTCGGTCACCGTGACGACGGACTTGCCGCTGGCGTCGATGTACGAGCCGGCGGAGCGGTCACCGAGTGCCGCGGAGAGCGCCGCGGCGGCATCCGGCGAGGCTGCGGGAGCGGCCTGGGCGGGTGCGCCGATGAGCGCGCCGACGACCAGGGATCCGGACACGGCGACGGTGGCCGCGATGCGGAACGAGGACCTCGTGGGTCGCATGTAACAAACCTCCTGGGCGGGGGGACGGGTCACGCCGGGGGGAACGGCTGACCCGAGGGCAACCCGGCCGATCTGCGAAAACCGGTCGAGTGAACTGAAGTATTCACATACTTAAGATCATTGACAAGGCCTGGTTTCGCCCGGATTTGCCGATCTTGGCGGGCCACAATGCCGCAACACCCCTGACACGCTGGTGAACAACCACCGTCACACCCGCATGGTTTTTCGCGCGCACGGTTGTCGATGCCTTCCCGGGCACCGGATGCCGGGTGGGTGGGGGTGCCGCGCGTCAGGGCGTACGGCGGCGGGCGCCGGGGCCCGGGCGCGGCACCACATCGCGCGGCTGGTCCACGTCGTGCCCCTCGGCGCAGCGCAGGTCCACACGAACCGGAGCGCCACAGTCACGGTGAGCGACGCTGAGCGGCGGACCCTCCGGGCCAGCGAGGTACCGGTCGCCCCAGCCGAGCACGGCGACCAGCACCGGCCACAGGTCCAGGCCCTTCTCCGTCAGCCGGTACTCGTGGCGCAACCGGCTGCCAGGCTCCCGGTACGGCTCACGGCTCAGCACGCCCTGTTCGACCAGAGTGGCCAGCCGGTTGGTCAGCACCTGACGCGGGATGCCGGTGCGCACCCGCATGTCGTCGAAGCGGCGTACGCCGGTGAACACCTCGCGGAGCACCACCAGGGTCCACCGCTCACCGAGGATCTCCATCGCGCGGGCGATGGTGCAATTGTCCACCGACCAGTCCAGTGCCGCGGGTCGCATCCGACCAGGCTAGGTCTCATTGACAGACTCAGCAACGTGCTGCCAGGCTGCGCCCATGACGCAGACGCAGGAACCGGCGCGCAGCCGGACCTTCAGCTGGGCGGACCCGGCGGCCAACGCCGCCCAGATCGGCCGACGCAGCGGCATCGACATGCTGCGGGCGATGATCGCCGGCGAGCTGGCCGCGCCGCCGGTGATGCACCTACTCGACATGAGCCGGATGGAGGCCGACGAGGGCCGGGTCAGCGTCGAGTTGACCCCGCAGGAGTTCCACTACAACCCGCTCGGCACCGTCCACGGTGGCGTTCTCTCGACGCTGTTGGACACCGCCGCCGGGTGCGCCGTGCACACCACCCTGCCCGCTGGCGTCGGCTACACCTCGCTGGACCTGAACGTGAAGTTCCTCCGCCCGGTCACTGTCGACAGCGGCACGCTGCGCTGCGAGGGCACTGTGCTGCAACGTGGCCGGCGTACGGCCCTGGCAGAGGCCCGCATCACCGACGCGGACGCCCGCCTGATTGCCCACGCCACCAGCACCTGCTTGATCCTCCCCCTCCCCTAACCCCACCTTCCCTTGAGTTGATCAAGAGATTTCGGTAAGGAAACGGGCTCACGGTGACCGAAAGCTCTTGATCAACTCAAGGGAAGGTGGGGTTAGGGGAGGGGGAGGATCAAGCAGGTGC
>NZ_JAGPYA010000033.1:0-73956 GCF_018070245.1 Micromonospora sp. M61
CCCCCACCCCTCCCCCGGCCGGCCCCGGCCCCGGCCCCGGCCTCCCCCGGTGATCAAGAGGTTTGCGTCATTTCGGGGCCCGTTCCTGACGCGAACCTCTTGATCGTCGGTGGCGGGTTGGGGGATCGGCGCAGGGCGCGGCGGCCGTAGTCGACGGCCACGGCTATGACGAGGGGACCCCAGGCGACCAACGGGGCGTAGTAGCGCAGCACCTCCCAGCCCGGAGCCGGATGTGCCGGTTCGTCGCGCCCTATCCCCACCCAGCCGCGGTCCACGACATGGAACATGCTGTTCAGCAACAGATACAGGCAGACGGCGACGAGCAGCGAGCCGCCGATCAGCGCGACGAGCACGACCGGGCGGGCCGGGATCAAACGCCTCCCGAGCAGCGGCACCCAGTGCGGCACCTGTTGCCCCCAGCGGTACACCAGCCCGAGTGTCGACAGGGCCAACCCCATCGACAGGACGGACAGGAAGACCATGTACCAGGTGGTGGCCGAATCGTCGATGAACACGAGGGACAGTCGCCAGATCGCCGACGGCAGGACGCAGAGCGAAACGGCGTAGGCGGCCCAGACCGCCCAGGGTGAGGGGGCGGCAGCCCATTCAGGGCCAGGGTCAGCGTGTTTCATGAGCGCTCCGATCGTCGAAGGTCGAGGTCGTCGAGGCGTGGGCCATGGTTGGTCCGGCCGGCGGCTCACACCGAACGGCGGGCCATCGCACCGACGACGCAGGCCGCCGCCCACCGTCTGGTCGGGTCGGCCGCCCCGGCGGTCGGCACTCCGTGCTCGTGGCCGTACCGGTCCCCGCGAAAACCGAAACCTGACGACCAGCCACTGACATCCATGAACCGATGATCGGTGGCGATGGACGCACTCCTCTTCCCCGGCGGAGGTGAATGCGCTCCCGCAGCCGGGGGATGAACCATGGCGCTGGAGCCAAAACCCGCTGGCGGTTCGTCCGCGCAACGATGAGCATCAGGGGGTGGACCAGCACACGAGCGAGATCGTCGACTACTACACCCTGCGCTACCGCGAGGACCAGCGGCTGTCCGCCCGCCCGCAGGCACGACTGGAGTGGACCCGCACGATGCAGCTCCTGCGGGACCTCCTGCCCGGCCCGGGTGCCCGTGTCCTCGACATCGGTGGGGGCACCGGCGAGTACGCGAGGGCCCTCACCGTCGACGGCTACGAGGTCCGCCTCGTCGACCTCGTGCCGAGCCACGTGGAGCAGGCGCGCAGTGGGCAGCCTCCCATCGAGGCGCGGGTCGCCGACGCGCGTGCGCTCCCCGACGCCGACGGCGAATACGACGCGGCGCTGCTCCTGGGGCCCCTCTACCACCTGGTGCGCCGCGCCGACCGGCTACGGGCGCTGCGGGAGGCCGTCCGGGTCACGCGCCCCGGTGGTCACGTCGTGGCCGCTGTCATCTCCCGTTTCGCCGGCCCGCTGGACTTCGCCGCCACCGGACGCCTCGACGAGCGACTGCTCGACGAGGCCAGGGCCCTGCTGACCGACGGCACCAACGATCCACGGATCGGCTTCACCCATGCCTACTTCCACCGGCTCGAGGAGATCACCGACGAGTGCGCGGCGGCAGGGCTGACCGATGTCGTCGTACACGGGGTGGAGGGCCCGGCGTGGCCCGCGGCGGAGGCGGCGGCCGGCGGGCCGGCACAGGACGCGGTCTTCGCCGCGGCGTTGGATCTCGCCCGGCTCTACAGCACCGAGCCGACGCTGCTCGGATCGAGCGCGCACCTCCTGGCCGCCGGACGCGTCCCACCGCGCTGACGGCGGCCAAGCCGTCAGGCGGCCAAGCCCTCAAGCCTTCAGGCCGTCAGGCGGCGGATGAGTTTGCGCATGCCGGCCTGCCAACCGTCCGGGTCCTCGGCGCGACGGCGGGCATAGTCGGCGACCTCCGGGTGCGGCAGGATCAGGAAACGTTCCTCGGCCAACCCGGCGATGGCCGCGTCGGCGACCTGGTCCGGGGTGAGCACCGCACCGGACGCGGCGATCACCCGGGCGCCGAGGTGGCCCTCGACGATCCCTCCGGCGAGCATCGGGGTGTCCACGCCCTGCGGGCAGAGCGCGCTGACCCGGATGCCGCGGTCCCGGTAGGTGATGGCCAGCCACTCCGCGAACCCCACCGAGGCGTGCTTCGTCGCGGTGTACGCGGCGTCGCCCACCGCCGTCAGCACGCCCGCCGCCGAGCAGGTGTGCATCAGATGCCCACCGCCCCGGGCGAGCATCCCGGGCAGCACCGCACGGGCCGAGTAGACGTGGGCGAGCACGTTGACACGCCACGCACGGTCCCAGCCTGCGTCGTCGACCTCCACTCCCCCGCCGGTGGTCACCCCCGCGTTGGCGCAGAACAGGTCGATCCGGCCGTAGCGCTCCTCGGTGTCGGCGACCAGCTCGCGTACCTGCTCCTCGTCGGTGACGTCGAGGGCGATGGGGTGCGCGATCGGGCCGATGGCCTCAGCCACCGCGTCCGCGGCATCGGCGTCCAGGTCGGCGACCACCACGGCGGCGGCCCCCTCCGCGGCGAATCGGCGCGACAGCGCGGCCCCGATTCCGCCGGCGCCGCCGGTGACCACCACGATCCGGTTGGTGAGGTTCACGCGGACGCTCCTACGGGGTCGGTGCCCAGCTGGGCGATGAGGGTGGTCAGCGCGCTCGCGCCGCCGGCGGTCACCTCGGGGGTGGGCAGCAGCGCGAAGATCGGTACGTCCACGCCCGCGTCGGCGTAGCGGCGCACCTGGGCGCGGCAGCGCTCCGGCGAGCCGTGCAGCACCAGGGCGTCGACCACGTCGTCCGGCACCGCCGCGCTGGCGCCACGCCGGTCACCGGCGGCCCAGGCCTCCCACATCGGCGCGAGCGCCTCGTCGCGGCCGAGCCAGCGGTGGAACTCGGCGTATGCGGGAACGGTCAGGTAGCTGGTGATCAGCCGGCGGCCCAGCGCGCGGGCGTACGTGGCGTCCTCGGTGGGGCAGACGAAGATCCGGGCGGCGACCTCGAAGCCGGGGCGCCGCTCGCCCAGCTCGGCGAGGGCACGCGGCACGTCGTCGGCGCTGAGCCAGTTGAGGATGACCCCGTCGGCCTCCGCGCCGGCCAGCCGCAGCATCCCCGGGCGCAGCGCGGCGAGCAGGATCGGCGGCGGCACGGCAGGCGGTCGTTCCAGCGTGAAGCGGCGCACGGTGAACGTCTCGTAGACCTCGTCGACGGTCTCGCCGCGCAGCGCGGCGCGCAGGAAACGCAGAACGTCGCGGGTGCGCCGGAACGGCTCGTCGAACCGCACCGCGTTCCAGTCCCGTACGAGCACCGGCGAGGACGCGCCGATGCCGAGCGAGAACCGACCCGGCGCGGCCTCGGCCAACGCCGCCGCGCTCATCGCCAGCAGCCCGGGGCCCCGGGTGAAGACCGGCGTGATGGCGGTGCCGAGCCGCAGCCGAGGTTGCCAGGCGGCGGCGAGGGCAAGCGGGGTGAACGCGTCGGCCCCGGCGACCTCGGACGACCAGACGTCGGTGAACCCGGCCCGGTCGAGCGTCGCGTAGACCGCAGCGTGGTCGGCCAGCGGAATGCCGCCCAGCGGCACCGTCATGCCCCATCGATTCGTCACCGGTCGATCGTGCCCGTTGACGGGGCACGCGAGCAAGATCCCCGTACTGGGCAGAATCGCCGGTTCCCGGCCGTGCCCACCGCCGATGGTGCTACGACTTCGAGGTGGACCGAACCAACGGCGCAGGCCGCTGACCATGGGTTCCAGGGCGGCGGGACGCCTGGAGCCGGTCCCTGCGGCGACCAATCCCGGCCGGGCCACCTTCCTGGAACTCTTCTTCGACCTGGTGTATGTCTTCGCACTCACCCGGATCTCGGCACGCGCGTTCGAGGACCTGACCCAGGATCCGGGTCGGGAGCACGGCTGGGGCACGGTCACCGGCGGCGGCAAGACACTGCTGTTGCTTCTCGCGCTCTGGGCGGTCTGGCAGGGCACCGCGTGGACGACCAGCCGCTACGACCCGTACAAGGTGCCCCTGCAGACCGTGGTGATCACCGCGTTGGTGTGCAGCATGGTGATGGGGGTGGCGATTCCCCGGGCGTTCAGCGAGACGGCGCTGATGTTCGCGGTGGCGTACGTGATCGCGCAGGTGACCCGGCCGTTGATCCTGTCGATCGCGTTGGGAGCGCACCCGTACCGCCGCTTGAAGGTGCGCATGGCGGTCGTGTTCGCGTTCAGCGGGGTGTTCTGGATCGGTGGTGCGATGTTGACCACCAACGCGCAGGTGGTGCTCTGGTCGGCGGCGCTCGTCATCGAGTACGTGGCCGCCCGCTGTGGCTGGCCCGTGCCGGGGCTGGGCCGCTCGACGGTCTCCAAGTGGGAGATCGCCGGGGAACACCTGGCCGAGCGGTACCAGCAGTTCTTCCTCGTCGCGCTGGGCGAGACCATCCTGGTGGCGGGTTTCGCGTACAGCGCGGGGTCGTACGAGGCGGGACACGTGTGGGCGTTCGCACTGGCGCTGGCGACCTCGATCCTGCTGTGGCGGATCTACGTCCAGCGTGCGGGGCGGATCCTGGGCGAGGCGGTGGTGAAGTCCCGGCACCCCGCCAACATCGGCCGCTCGGCGGCAGACACCCACCTGATGATGGTGATCGGTCTGGCCGCCACCGCGATCGGCTACGAACTGATCATCGAGCATCCGTTGGAGCGGATTCCGGGAGCGTGGCTGGCCATGGTGCTCGGTGGGCCGGCGCTGTTCCTGGCCGGCCGGGCCCGCCTGGAGTACGAGGTGTTCGGGCGGGTCTCCCCGTCCCGGTGGATCGCCCTCACTGTGCTGGTGGCGGCGTCGGTGCCTCTGCTGCACCTGCCCGGTGTGATCGCCACGGCGGTCGGGGTGGTGGTGTTGGCGACGGTCGCGGTGATCGACGCCCTCCGGGCACGAGGCGCCCCGCCGGAGGCCGCCGCACCACCGTTCTGACCCATCGACACACGGGGATGTCAAGCCGCCGAGGCCGGATAGTCTCGGCGGGTGACCTTCTCGCTCGTCGCCCGTTCCGCCGACGGCCGCCTGCACGGCGTCGCCGTCGCCAGCAAGTTCCTCGCCGCCGGGGCGCTGGTGCCGGCCGCCGCCGCCGAGGTGGGCGCATTGGCCACCCAGGCGCACGTCAACCTGGCGTACCGCCCGCAGGGCCTCACCCTGCTGCGTACCGGTGTGGACGCCGCCGACGTCGTGGCCGGGCTGGTCGCCGCCGATCCGGAGCGGGAACACCGCCAGCTCGGCGTCGTGGGGGCCAGCGGTGCGGGCGCGAGTTGGACCGGGCCGGCCTGCCATCCGTGGGCCGGCGGGCGCACCGGCGACGGCTGGGCCGCGCAGGGCAACGTGCTCACCGGCCCGGAGGTCGTCGACGCGCTCGGCGACGCCTGGCTGGCCGGGTCGACGCTGCCGTTCGCCGAGCGGTTGGTGGCCGCGTTGCGGGCCGGCGACCAGGCCGGCGGCGACCGGCGGGGCAGGCAGAGCGCCGGCCTGCTGGTGGTCGAGCGAGGCGGCGGGTACGGCGGCACCAGCGACGTGGTGGTCGACCTTCGCGTGGACGACCACCCTGATCCGGTCGCCGAGCTGGGTCGACTGCTCGCCGTGCACACCATGCTGTTCAGCCGTCCGGACCCGGCCACCCTGCTCGACCTCAGCGGCGCGGTGGCCGAGGAGGTCGCGGCGTTGCTCACGGCGCTGGGCCACCCGGTGACCGACGACGGGACGGAGGCGGCGTTGATCTCCTGGGCGGGGCTGGAGAACCTGGAGGAGCGGCTGGTGCCGGGGCGGATCGACCCGGTCGTCCTGACGCACCTGCGCGGCGTCGCCCCGCACGTCCCCGCGCCCCGCTCCGCGAGCTGACCGGGTCAGCGACCGAAGGCGAGCCAGCGGAAGCCTGCCGCGTCGACCGCGGCCCGTTCCGGTGCGGTCAGCGCCACCCGGCCGGTGGTCTTGCGGATCAGGGTCAACCGGTCCCAACCCAGTTCGGCCGGCACCGGGCGTCCGCCGGTGAGCAGGTCGGCGATCACCGCGGCTGCTGGTGGGGTGAGCCACGGCGGCCGGCCCAGCGCCGCGGCCAGGTCCAGACCGTGCACGCCCACCTCGACGACCCGGGTCCGTAGGAACTCGGTGAGGCGCATCGCGTCGCCGTGGCGGGTTCGCACCACCCGGTCGGGCGGTGCGGCGGCGACCGCCGCGTCGGTGGCACGCCAGGCTCGGTCGAACGCGCTCGCCAGCCCCGCGCGGTCCACCTGCGCGGCGTCGCGTCGCCCGCCGTCGATCCGGTCGGCGTCCACCTGCGGGGTGAACTTCGCCCCACCGAA
The DNA here is from genome assembly GCF_018070245.1 of Micromonospora sp. M61. NCBI lineage: Bacteria > Bacillati > Actinomycetota > Actinomycetes > Micromonosporales > Micromonosporaceae > Micromonospora > Micromonospora sp. M61. The sequence continues at coordinate 6,350 of NZ_JAGPYA010000033.1, forward strand.
GTAGCCGGCGGCGTCCACCTCGGCGCGCGGCGGCGCCGGTGCGGCGAGCATGCCGGTCAGCCGGCCGACGCCGGTGTGTACGTGCGCGATCAGTTCCCGGACGGTCCACGGCGGGCAGTCGGTGGGACGGTCGAGGTCGGCGTCGACCAGCTCGGCCAGGATCTCGGTGAGCCGCGCGCACTCGGCGGAGAACGCCGCGCGAACCGGGTCCATCGGCCGGCTCAGCCCTTGACCCGAGGCACCAGCCGGTGCACGACGGTGAGCGCCAGCGCCATCACCACCGCCATCGTGCCGGCAATCCCGGCCGCGCTGCCCGCGTACCCGATGAACAATGGGCGCCGGCTCAGCTCGTCCGGTCCGGTGTCCCGCAGCTCGATCAGCCAGGCCAGGGCCAGCCCACAGGCGACCAGGGCGAGCACACCGCCCACCCCGAGCACCAGCGCGGCGACCCGGTGCGCGTCGCCGGGCGCGACCTCGGCCTGCTCCCGCTGGAAGACGAGCAGGACCAGCCCTGCCAGGGCCGCCCAGACACCCACCACGAGGTACGCGGCGACGGCGTCGCTGGGCCGGTGCCAACCGGCGGAGAGGGTGGCGACCCCGGCGATGGCGGCGTAGCCGGCAGCGATGAAGGCGCCGACCGCTCGCACCTTGCGGGGCAGGACGAGCATCAGCGCGATCGCTACCGAGGCGGCCACCGTGGTGTGCCCGCTGGGCAGGCTGTTGCCCACCGCGGCGCGCTCTGGGTCGAGGCCGAAGTCGGGCCGGCTCAGCCCGTGCTTCAGCAGTTGGGTTGAGACGTTCGCCCCGGCGATCAGCAGGGTCGCGGTGATGGCGAGGGCGATCCGCCCCCGGATCAGCGCGATGAACCCGATCATCGCGGTGGCGGCGACCAGGGAGACCACCGACATCGCGTTGAGGATCCGGTTGACGGGTCCGTCGATGGTGTCCTGCCCGATCCGGTTGCCGGTCAGCGCGACAGTGTCCACCCACTGACCGATCTCGGTGTGCACGGCCACCCGCCAGACGGCGAGGAAGGCGGCCGCCTGGACGAGGGCCAGTACGACCAACCAGACCGCGGTCCAACCCCGTGCCGTCGCGCGCATCCGCACACCGTAGCGGCCGGTCGTGGCCGACCGACCGGTGGCCCGCCGACCGCCGCCGGTTAGGTTGTGCCTGAGACGAGGAGGCGGTGGTGGGCGGTGCACCGGAGGGCGACAGCGGCCGGGCCGTACCCGGCCCGGACCAGCGGACGGATGCCGACCCTGGGCCGGCCCGGTCGGAGTCGCTGACGGATCTGCTGGGCGGGCGACGCGGCGCCATCGACGCCACGCTCCCGCCGCTGGCGTTCGCGGTGGGCTGGCTGCTGGGTGGCGAGTCGCTGTGGGGTGGGGTCGGCGCGGCGCTCGCCGTGGGCGCGGTGGTGGCCGGCGTACGGCTGCGTCGCGGTGACCGCCCGCGCTCGGTGCTGATCGGGTTGCTGGCGGTCTGTGTCGCGGCGTTGATCGCGGTGCGCACCGGCCGGGCCGAGAACTTCTTCCTTCTCCAGGTGCTATCCAACGCCGCCAGCGCGTTGGCGTGGGCGGTCAGCATCGTGGTGCGCTGGCCGCTGCTCGGTGTGCTGGTCGGGGCGGTGCTGGGCCAGCGCGCCCGGTGGCGGCGGGACCCGGCGCTGCTGCGCGGGTACGGCCGGGCCAGTTGGGTGTGGACGGCGACCTACGTGTTGCGGGTCGCGGTGTTCGTGCCGCTCTACCTGGGCGGGCAGGTGCTCGCGCTGGTGGTGACCCGGGTGGCCCTGACCTGGCCGCTGGTCGCCGCGGCGCTGGCGTTGAGCTGGGTGGTGCTGCGGCGGTCGCTGCCGGCCGGGCACCCAGGTCTGCGTCATCCGGTCACCGTGGACCCGGTCGCACCGCCCCGCTGACCCGAAGGGGATCGGTTGGCGACGGTCTGAAGTGGGCGGTGGCGGGGCAAAAAAGTGGAGAGGCCGCCACGGGGGGAGCGGCCTCTCCGGTGACGTACGTTACTCCGTCGTGTGCTTCGGCGTGATCCCGTCACGGCCCGAATTTCTGGGCTTTTTCGCGGCTGGCTCCAGTCCGGGCGGTGGGGTGGGCCAGCCGATCCGCTGCGTCGGCCAGATGGCTGGCCCACCCCGGCCTGACCGTGGGTGTCAGGCCGTCCGCCGGCCCGGGTCCGGCGTTCCCCGGACCCGGGCGGATCCCGGGGTGGGCGGTCCACGCCACCCACCCCGGGTCGCCTCAGCCGTTCGGGAACAGGCTGCCGTAGTCGGCGTACGCCATGGCGACGTCAGCCTGTGCCCAGAACCGGTGGTAGTTGAAGCTCGGCTCCGCGCCACCGTCCAGGTACGCCTGCACCTTGGGCCAGTCCGGGTCGTTCTTGTAGAAGGACCGGATGTCGAGGAAGCTCTTGCCGGCGGCGATGGTGTCGCCGTTCGGCATCTTCCCGGTCCAGCCCGGCGGGACGTAGAGGCCCTGCCCGGTGGACGCGTTGTAGACGTCGTCGAAGCGCCGGTAGTCGCCACGCTTCTCGGTGGTGGAGACACCCTTGGCGTCGCTGGCGGCCGACAGTGCGTCGAGCAGCCCCTTGGCGGTGTCCTTCGCCGCCACGTTGCCGGACTTGGCCGCGTACGCGATCAGGATCCGGGCGTAGGCGGCGGTGACACCGACGTCCTGACCCTTGCTGATGACCTCGACGTGCAGGCCGGTGTTGGGCTGCGGGCTGGACGGGTTCCAGGTGGTCGGCTGACCGGTCCACGCCATGTCCGACGGGATCGACCAGTTGGTGCCGAGGGTGGTGTTGGCGATCGCCCAGGGCACCCACTTGTCCAGCAGCGCCTTGGCCTTCGCGTTGCCGGTCTGCTGGTACAGCTCGGCGATGCGCTGCATCGACCAGGCCTGCATACCGAACCACTGGTTCGACGGCGGGTCGTTGTAGACCGGGTCGACGTCGTAGAACATGCCGTAGAAGGTGCTGGTGCCGGCCGGCGGCTGGGCGTAGCTGCCGTCCCAGCTGTTGGTGGCGCCACCGGCGATGCCGCCCTCGGCGGACTGCAACCAGGTGTAGAACTCCAGCTGCCGTTCGAAGCTCTTGGTCCAGTCGGCGACCGCGGTCGCGGACTGCGGCTTGAGCTCCGGGGTGTTGGTCAGCGCCCAGGCCGCGAACGGGTTCTGGTAGCCGAAGTGGTTGTGGCTGGAGCCGATCCGCCAGGACCAGTTCTGGCTGGCGTCGTACGCGCCGCCCCAGGCGTAGTACCAGGACAGCAGGTAGTGCGCCGAGTCCTTGCCGCTGCCGGCGGGGCAGGTGCTGGCCCCGACGCAGTTGCCGATCTTCTTGAAGTACTTGTCGAACATCGCGTACCGCAGGTAGTCACCCATCTTGGCGGCCTTCGCGATGGTGGCCGCTACGTCGGCCTGCTTGTTCTGCTCCTTGGCCCAGGTCAGCGCCCAGTACGCGGCCTGCACGGCGCGGGCGTCGGCGTCCGGGGCGTTGGTGTACTTCCACTGCTTGGCGGGGGCGCCGGTGTCCTTGACGAACAGGTCGAGGTAGCCGTACTGACCGCCGTGCTTGAAGGTGTCGCAGGAGGGCTGCGGGACGGTTTCCCACACCGACTCCTGGGTGCCCCGCTGGAAGGTGTTGATGTAGGCCGGCTTGGTGGTGCCGTCACCGCAGCGGCCGAAGCCGTAGGTGTTGTCGACGTCCATCAGCCAGTGCATGCCGTAGATGTCGCCGGTGCCGTAGGTGGACTGCAACTCCGAGCGGAGCGGGTCCTGTCCGACCGGGACGTTCGGGTTCAGCGCCGACGGGTACTGGCTGGGCAGGTTGTACTCCGCGGCGTACTGCGGGGTGCCGGCGGAGCCGGCGGTCGGCTGGTCGGCGTGCGTGGGGATGATGTATTTTTCCATCACCGTCCAGGCGTTGTTGAACGGCGCCCAGTTCTGGGTGACCTTGCCGTAGTAGGCCTCCAGCCAGAGCCAGAAGCTGAACGCCTCCGAGGTGGTCTCGTGCCCGTGGTCGGGCGCCTCGACGATCAGCGTCTCCACCGAGTGGTACGGCACGCCCTCGGGGCTGAAGTAACCCGAGTTCTTGATCTTGCCGTACTGGTCGAGGAACTTCGCGATGTAGGTGTTGTCGCCGCCGGGGGTGTCGTTGTCGATCTCGGTGGCGGTGACCGCCAGCGAGGCGAGCCCGGTGGCGGAGGCGGTGATGGTGGCGGCACCGCCGGCGGTGTCGGCGTCCTCCGCCGCCGCGACCGTGACGGTGACCCCGGTGCTCCAGTTGCTCGGGGTCAGCGTGGCGGTGGCCGGCGAGACCGTGACATCGGTGTCGCCGCTGCGGGTGAGGGTGACCGGCACATTGGCCGTCGGCGCGGCGCTGAGCTTCAGGTTGAAGGTGGCGGTGCCACCCTCGGCGACGCTCACCGCGGACGGCGTGGCGACCAGCGTCGGGCCGGTTGCGGCACCGACGGTGAACGCCTTCTCGTCGACCCCGATGCCGTTGGCGTTGTCGTACGCCTTGGCCTGGACGGTGTAGCTGCCAGCCGGCAGGTCCTCCTGGGTGTACGCGTACGGGGCGGAGGTGTCGGTGTTGATCAGCAGGCCGTTGCGGTAGAACTCGACCTTGCTGATCGTCCCGTCCGGGTCGCTGGCGGTGGCGGTCAGCGGCACGTCGGCCGGAGCGGTGAAGGGCCCGGTCGGCAGGCCGAGCGAGACCGTCGGCGGCTGGTTGGCCGGGGTGCCGTTGCAGGGGGTCCCGTTCAGGGTGAACGAGGTGGGCTTCGGGTTGCTGCCCGAGTGGGAGCCGTTGAAGCCGATGGTGGTGGAGGCCCCGGTGGCGAGGTTGCCGTTGTACGACTCGTTGGTCGCGGTGACCTCGCTGCCGGTCTGGCTGAACTTGGCCGACCAGCCCTGGGTGACCCGCTGACCGCTGGTCGGGAAGGTCCACTTGAGCGTCCAGTTGCTCACCGGGTCACCCAGGTTCTTGATGGTGACGTTCGCGGTGAAGCCGGTGTTCCAGTCGTTGGTCGCGTAGACCACGTCGCAGGCGGGTGCGGCCTGTGCGGCGCCGGCAGGCAGGGTCACCCCGCCGATGGCGAGCAGCGCGGCGGCGGCGAGCGCCACGCGCCGGCGTATTGCCAGTTGTCTCATGTGCGCGGTGTCTCCTCGGACCAGGCCGGGATGGTCCCCGGCGAGGCGCCTGCCCGCGAGGGTGGTGGTCCGCGGGGGATTCGAGGCGCCGGGAAGGTGGTCTTCCCCGGGCCCGGCCGGGGTAGGGCGGTGCGGCCCGCACGGGAGGGGGTCCCGCCGGCTGCGCTCGGGTGACCGTGACCGGAGGTGGTGCTGCCGGCTGCCCTCGGTGGACCCGCACTCACGCGATGTGGCTCCTGTCGCGTCGAATCGACAGTGTGCCATGGAAGCGCTCCCACAACAAGCGCGCGCGGCGGCGGATCAGCTCCTTGTTTCGATCTCGTTTTGGGTCTTTCACAAAGGCGTGACGGGCGTTACAGTCGCAACATCGGTCGATGGGAGCGCTTCCATCGACAAGGTTCCAAGTAGAAGATCACCGGGGCCGTCTCTGACGGGCTCGGTGAACCAGAACCGAGGGCCGACGACGGGCCAGCCCGGACGCCGTCGTCAGCCATCGTCCCGCCACATGGAGGGAGGTGGAACCAGAGCCACTCGCGTGGCCCGGCTCCCGCGCGACACGCACGGCAGGACCCAAATCTCGCCCGTGTGTGTGCAGTTACGGTGGGGACGGGGGTTGCCCTCCCCCGTCCCCACACTAAACCCCCGTACACGATAGGAAAAGAGGCCGACGGGACAGGCGCGTTGCGCCGCCCGGACGGCCTCGTTCGCTGCTCGGGGCCAGACCCGCCTCCACCACGCCAGCACCGGCCGCCTCGACGGCCGGATGACCGGCCGGCCGCGCCTGCCCTATCATGGGAGCGCTCCCGAACCTTCGGCGGTGGCCCCGTATCCATGAGGAGAATCCATGTCGATACCTACTGGGCCCGCCGGCCCGCTGCGCTTCCCGGACAACTTCGGCTGGGGGGCGGCCACCTCCGCGTACCAGATCGAGGGCGCTGCCAAGGAGGATGGGCGCGGCGAGTCGGTCTGGGACACCTTCAGCCGCGTCCCAGGGCGCACCCGTAACGGCGACACCGGCGACGTGGCCGCCGACCACTACCACCGGTACGCCGAGGACCTCGACCTCATGCGCGACCTCGGGCTGCGCAGCTACCGCTTCTCCATCTCCTGGCCACGGATCCAGCCCGATGGCACCGGCGCACCCAACCAGCGCGGGCTCGACTTCTACCGCCGCCTCGTCGACGGCCTCCACGAGCGCGGCATCACCCCGATGGCCACCCTGTTCCACTGGGACCTCCCGCAGGCCCTGCAGGACGCCGACGGGTGGGAGTCGCGCGAGACCGCCCTCCGCTTCGCCGACTACGCCGACGCGGTCTTCGAGGCCCTCGGCGACCGGGTGCCGGCCTGGCTCACCATCAACGAGCCCAAGACCGTGGTGCAGAACGGCTACCTCGTCGGCCACCACGCCCCCGGCCGGCAGGACCCGGACGCGGCCTACCTGGTCGCCCACCACCTGCAGCTCGCGCACGGGCTCGCGGTCAGCGCGCTGCGCGCCACCGGCAGCGCCAGCCGGATCGGCCCCGCGCTCAACCTGCACCCCTGCTACCCCGCTGACGACTCGCCGCAGGCCGCAGCCGCCTCCCGCCTCTACGACGGCTACGAGAACCGCCTCTACCTCGACTCCCTGTTCAAGGGCAGCTACCCGGAGGACGTGCTGGCCGACCTGGGCCCGCAGAGCCGGATGGTCCAGGGCATCCGCGACGGCGACCTGGCGATCATCTCCGCACCGATCGACCTGCTGGCCGTGCAGTACTACACGCCCATCTACGTCACCGCCGACGGCGGCACCGAGCACCGCTGGGCGACCTCCGAAGCCGAGTGGCAGCAGATCTACCCCGACGGCATGTACGACATCCTGACCCGGGTCACCCGCGACTACGGCCCGATCCCGCTCACCGTCACCGAGAACGGGCTGCCCACACCGGACACACTGGCGGTGGACGGCACCGTCCACGACGCCGGTCGGATCAACTTCCTCCGGGACCACCTCGCCGCCGCACACCGGGCCATCGCCGCCGGCGTGCCGCTGGAGAGCTTCCACGTCTGGTCACTGCTGGACAACTTCGAGTGGAACGAGGGGTACGACCAGCGGTGGGGGCTGGTCTACGTGGACTACCCGACCCAGCGGCGGGTGCTCAAGAGCAGCGCCACCTGGTACCGCTCCGTGATCGCTGACGGCGGCTTCTGAGCGGCCGCCTCCCGGGCAGCCGGGCCCGGACGGCTCGGCTCCGGTGAGCCGGTGACCGTCCGGGACCCAGCGCCGGGGTCGGTCAGCGGGGCAGCGCCTGCTGCAACTCCGCCCGCAGCGCCGGGGTGAGCATCTCCCCCGCCTGCTTGGCCAGCCGGGCCATCTCGTAACCCACCACACCGATGTCCGCGTCACCGGCGGCCAGCGTGGCCAGGATCGAACCGTCGCGTACCTGCATCACCAGGAAGTAGCCGCGGCCCATCTCGACCACCGTCTGCTTGACGATGTCGCCGTCGAACATCTGGGCCGCGCCCGCGGTGATGCTCATCAGCCCGGAGGTCACCGCGGCCAGCTTGTCCGCGTTGTCGCGGGGCAGGTGGTCGGAGATCGCCACGAGCAGCCCGTCGGAGGAGACCACCACCGCGTGCGCCACGCCCGGCACCCGCTCCGCGAACGCGCTCACCAGCCAGCTCAGGTCACGCGCCTCCTGGCTCAACGTCGTCACTGTCGTCGTCCCCCTTCGTCGTGCCCCCCGGACGGTGGCACGGGTATCTCGGTGGTGTCCTCGGCCTCGGCGCGCCGCACTCCGCTGTAGAGCCGGGAGAGCATGCCGCCGACCGCCTCCGGGTCCGGGTCGGTGCGGGTCGGTGCCGACGTCGGTTGTGCCGAGCGGGTGACCGCGCTCAACTGTGCCATCGGCACCCGCATCGGCAGCCCTCGCTCATTCGTACCGGCGGTGACCGGGATCGCCGGTGGCACCGGCTGCGCGGGCACGACCGGCGCGGACGGATCCTGCCGCGACCACCAGCCCCCGCCGTTGTCGCGAGCGCCGGCCGGGGTCAACACGTCCTCGGCGCGCACCGGCACCGGACGGCCCTGGCGCGGCACGGCGACACCCGGTGGCCGACCGGCCACCGGCAGATCCCGTGCCTCGACGCGCGGCCCGGAGGCGACGGCCTCCCGCACAGCCCCGGGCTGCCGGGCCACTCCCCGGGCGGCGCTCGTCGCCAGCATCCGGGCCGGCGCCGGCGGATCCAGCTCCACCGAGCCTGCCGGGGCCAGCAACACCGCGGGCAACGCGAGCCGGGCGACCAGGCCGCCCTGGTGGTCGTCCAACCGCACCCTTACGCCCAGCCGGGACGCCAGGTGGCTGACGACGAAGAGACCCATCCGCTCCACCGCCGCGACGTCCGCGGCCGGCGGGGTGGCCAGCACGGCGTTCGCCTCGGCCAACGCCGTCGGGCTCATACCCAGGCCACGGTCGGCGATCTCGATCAGCGCACCCCCGGAGTCGACCCGGGCGGTCACCACCACGCTGGTGTCCGGGCGCGAGAAGGCGGTGGCGTTCTCCAGCAGCTCGGCCAGCAGGTGCACCAGTTCGCCGACGGCGTGCCCGACCATGTGCACGTCGGCCACCGCCTCGATCCGGACCCGCTGGTACTGCTCGATCTCCGCCGCGGCGGCCAGCAGCACAGCACCGAGACCGACCGGCCGGTTCCACCGACGGGTGGAGTCCGTGCCGGCGAGCACCAGCAGGCTCTCGTCGTTACGACGCATACGAGCGGCCAGGTGATCGAGCTTGAACAGGTTCTCCAGCTGGTCCGGGTCGCTCTCCTCGCGTTCCAGGTCGTCCAGCAGCTCCAGTTGGCGCTCCACCAGGACCTGGCTCCGGCGGGCCAGGTTGACGAACATCGCGTTGACGTTGCGCCGCATGAGCGCCTGCTCGACGGCGACAGTGACGGCACTGCGGTGCACCGCCACGAACGCCTCGGCCAGCTCGCCGATCTCGTCGAGCGAGCGGACCACCGCCGGCGCGACATCGATGTCCGGCACCCCGCCTCGGACGGTCTTCAGACGGTCCAGCGCCTCCGGCAGCTCGACCTGGGCGATCTGGAGCGCCTGGCTCCGCAGCAACCGCATCGACCGGGCGACCGAACGACCGACCAGCAACGAGATCAACAGAGCGACCAGCAGGACCGCGACGATCCCGCCGACGACCAGCAGGGTGGCCCGCAACTGCCCGTCGCTGGCGTCGTCAGCCTGCCGCACGGCGTCGTCGAGCACACCCGCCTCAAACTGGCGCAGCAGCTCCTGCCGCTGCTGGCTGGCCCCCCACCACTGCTCCGACGGCAGCACCTCCGGCGCCTTGTCGCCGGCTGGCAGGCTGCGCTCCTCCAGCCGGGTGGCGACCACGAACATCGGGGCCACCGACGTCTCGTCGTACCGGCGGATCTGGTCGGACGTCGCGGCCACCCGGAACGCGCCGAGCGCGGTCAGCTGCTGGGCGCGCAGATCGGTGAGGAGCACCCGGTCCTCGGTGCCGTACCCGCCGGCGCGGGCGGCGGCGTAGAGCTGGCCCCGCACCCGGGAGGAGAGCTCCTTGACCCGGGCCAGTTGGACGTAGCGCAGCACCGCGTCGTTCAACGCCGGCTGGTCCTGACCAGGGGTCGGCTCGGCGAGCAGGTCGATCAGCGCGCCGATGGCCCGGTGGTAGTTGCTCAGGATGGTCTCGCTGCTGAGCACCGCCGGCGGGATGGCCGGACGGATGTCGACCACCTGGTCGTACGCCTCCAGCGCCTCGGAGAAGGCCACCCGCCAGGACGCGTCGGCGTCGGCCAGCGGCTCGGCGGCCCGGCGCAGGTCCGCGACAGCCCGGTCGGTGGCGGTCTGCAACGGCTTCAGGTCGGTCGCCGTGGTCTCCCGCTCGCCGCCCCTGCGCAGCTCGCCCAACTCACCCGCCGAGCGGTCGCGCTCCTGCTGGAGCTGGTGCACGGCGGCGGTGATCTGCCGGCCGATGCCGACCTGGCTGGAGAAGTCGTTCAACACCGTCGTCCGCCCCACCAGCGCGCTGGTCTGCACACCGGCGAGCAGCAGGAACGCCATCGAGGGCACCACCAGCACGGTGGCGAGCTTGGTGCTCATCCGCCAGTCCCGCAGGCGGAACGGCGAGCGCCGCCGGTGCGGCACCACTCGGACGTCGAAGCGTCGCCGGCGATGGTTCGACACCGCGCCGTTCGCCGGCTCGGGACCTACCGCCACCCTGCCTCCTCCGTCCTACCGCGTCCACCGCGGTCCGGGGAGCGCCGTCCATCCAACCAGGCTCGGGAGCGCTGTCAACGGCCCGGGCAACGCGGAGGTTCAGGAAGGATACTGCGGGTGGGACCGTCCTGCCGTGGTCGGCAGGACCAGCTCGTCCGTCCGGCCGATGTCGGCGAGGCCGATCGCGTCACCGAACCGGCCAAGTGCCACCAGTGCCGCGCCGGTGGCGCCGATCTCCGGGTTGCGTTGGTGCGACACCGGCCGCGGTGCGAGCGCGGCGGCGAAGGCCTGCCGCCACCACACCGACGCCGCCACGGCACCCCCACCCAGCACCACACCGACCGGTTTGTCGATGGTGGACTCCAGCACGGCGAGATCCTCTGTGACCAGGTCACACAGCCCCTGCATCAGCCCGGCCAGGATGTCCACCGAGGTGGTGCTGAAGCTGAGGCCACGCAGTTCGCCGCTGCCCGCCGGCGCCAGGCCGGGCGCCCGGTCGCCACCGAAGCGGGGGTCGGCCGGTCGGCCACCGCCCGTCGGCACCAGCGCCAACGCCGCGTCCAGCTCCGCGCCCCGGGGCAACCGCAGCTCCCGGTCCGCCCAGGCGAACAGGTTTCCTCCGCAGGCGTACGCCGCGCCGGTCACCACGTGGTCGTGGTCGACCCGGTAACGCCACAGCCGTTCGGGGAGCCGGGGCATCGGTTCGCCGGCCGGGATCCGCTGCATCAGCCGTACGGCCGCGGAGGTGCCCACGGTGACGGCGGCCCGGCTCGGGTCGACGCAACCCGAACCGACGTTCGACGCGCCGCCGTCGCCGACCGGCGGTGACCACCGGGCCTGTGCCAGCTGCGGCCAGCGGCCGGCCAGGTCGGCCCGCAGCCGGCCGTGCCAGTTCAGTTCCCCGAGGGGCGGCAGGTCCTGCGGTCGCGCCCCGGCCAGCGTCAGCGCCTCCTCGTCCCAGCGCAGGGTGCGCAGGTCCAGCAGGCCGGTCCCGGAGGCCTGGGAGATCGACATGGGCGCCGAGTCGAGCAGTTCACCCAGCACGTACTCGGGCAGACCGACGAACCGGGCGATCGGGCTGCCGGACTGCTCCCGCAACCAGGGCAACCGCATCGACCAGTACGAGCGGTGCCACCAGCAGCCGGTGCGTTGGTGGAAGCCGTCCGGGTCGGCCGGCCCCGCCGTGCCGCCGACGGGCGCGGGCCGGGTGTCCAGCCAGGTGACCACCGGGCCCATCGGGGCACCGGCTCGGTCCAGCGGGAGCACCGAGTGCCACTGCGCGGAGACCGCCACCAGACCGACGTCGTGCAGGTGCCCCGCGTCGGCCAACTCGTCCAGGCACTCGACCAGGGAGGCGAGATAGTCGGGACCGGACAGCGTGCCGGTGCCGTCGTCGCCGATGGCGAGGTCGACCTTGCGCCGGGCCAGGGCACCGGGCAGCGGCTGGGTGTCCCCGTCCAGCACCAACCCCCGGACGGAGGAGGTACCCAGATCGAGCGCGAGAATGTTCATCGCCGGTCAAGTTACCCGGTGCGAACAGGGCAACGGGCGCGTAGGGTGGATCACATGCTCGCGCATCTGACCAGTTGGTGGCCCGCCGACCCGGCGGCCACCCTCCGCGCGTAGCTTCATCCACGCGGCCGCCCTCCAGGCGGCCGCCGGATCTCCCGGCCGGATGGCCGCCTCAACGGCGGCGCCCAGCCCGACGGAGACCCCGATGACCCACCTGACCGACCTGATCGCCGCCATCGCCAGCGGTGTCGACCCTGGTCCCTTCGCCCTGCTACGCCGTGAGGGCGCGGACGAGCTGGAGCTGTTCACCGGCCCGGTCGACACTGTCGAACGGCTCGCTGACATCCCGCTGACGCCGGGCGCACCCGGTGCGCAGACGCTGGCCCTGGTGCCGTTCCGGCAGATCTCCGAACGCGGCTTCGCCTGCGTCGATGACGGCGCCCCGCTGGAATGCCTGCAGGTCCGCGACCATCGACGGATCGCCCTGGCCGACGCCCTGGCAATCCTGCCCGACGAGCAGGTCCGCACGATCGACGCGGCCTTCGACATCACCGACGAGGAGTACGCACGGACCGTGCACCGGGTGCTCGCCGAGGAGATCGGCCGCGGCGAGGGCGCCAACTTCGTCATCCACCGCACCATGCACGCCACCGTTCAGGGCCCACCGCTGATGGCGGCGCTGGCCGCGCTGCGCCGGTTGCTGGTCGCCGAGCGCGGCGCGTACTGGACGTTCGTGGTGCACACCGGCACCCGGACGATGGTCGGCGCGAGCCCGGAACGACACGTCAGCGTCGACGACGGCCTGGTCATGATGAACCCGATCAGCGGCACCTTCCGGCGCGCGGGTGACACCCCGGACCGGGAGGCGCTGCTGCGGTTCCTCGACGACCCGAAGGAGGTCGAGGAGCTGTACATGGTGCTCGACGAGGAGCTGAAGATGATGGCCACCGTCGCCGAGCACGGCGGCCAGGTGATCGGCCCGTACCTGAAGGAGATGTCGCACCTGGCGCACACCGAGTACCTGCTCGCCGGGCGGGGCACCCGGGACGTGCGGGAGGTGCTGCGCGAGACGATGTTCGCCCCCACCGTGACGGGCAGCCCGATGGAGAACGCCTGCCGGGTGATCGCCCGACACGAGCGCCGGGGCCGCGGCTACTACTCCGGCGTGCTGGCCCTGCTCGGCCACGACGAGGCCGGCCGACAGACGCTCGACGCCCCGATCCTGATCCGCACCGCGGAGATCTCCCCCACCGGCCGGCTGCGGGTCCCGGTGGGTGCCACCCTGGTCCGGCACTCGACGGCAGCCGGCGAGGTGGCCGAGACGCACGCCAAGGCCGCCGGTGTGCTGGCCGCCCTCGGCCTCGGGCCGGCGGCGCCCGACCGTGGGAGCGAGCCGGTCGCGCGACTGGCCGACGACCCCGCGGTACGCGACGCGCTGGCCATGCGCAACGCACCGCTGGCGCGGTTCTGGTTGGACCAGCGGGCACCGGACGCACCCGGGCTGCCCGGGTTGGTGGGCCGTCAGGCGTTGATCGTGGACGCCGAGGACACCTTCACCGGCATGCTGGCCCACCAGCTGGGCGCGTTGGGTCTCGCGGTGACCACCCGACCGTGGCACGCGAGCGGCTCGGTCGACGGGTACGACCTGGTGGTGGCCGGTCCCGGGCCGGGTGACCCGGGCAGCACCGACGAGCCGAAGATGGTGGCGCTGCGGGAGCTGCTGGGCGGGCTGCTGGCGACCGGCCGACCCACCCTCGCCGTCTGCCTCGGCCACCAGGTGCTGGCCGGTCAGTTGGGGCTGCCGCTGCACCGCAGGGACGCGCCCTACCAGGGGTTGCAGCGGGAGGTGCCGCTGTTCGGCACAACCCGGCGGGTGGGGTTCTACTCGACGTTCACCGCCCGCGCGGAGGCGGACCGGCTGGACACGGCGTACGGGCCGGTGGAGTTGGCCCGGGATCCGGGTGACGGGGCCGTGCACGCCCTCCGGGGACGTGGCTTCGCCGGGGTGCAGTTTCACCCCGAGTCGGTGCTCAGCCCGGACGGGCTCGCCGTGCTGACCGAGTTGCTGACCGACCTGCTGCCGGCGCCGCGCGCCGACGAGCTGTCCACCACCGGCGGGCGCGCATAGTCGCTCCACCGGAGGGTAGGGCTGGAACGACCGGTGGCACGGACGGGCCGAGAGCCCCCGCCCGCGCCACCGGTCGTTTCCGCCGTCAGCCGGCCATGCCCGCCTTCAGCGCGGTGCCCAGCAGCACCGCACGCCGCGCGGTCAGCGCACAGGCGCCGAGTGCCACGGCGTCCGGGGCGATCTCCCCGTTGTTGCTCGTGTGCGAAGCGCCGTACGGGTTGCCGGCGATGAACTGGCTGGTGTCGGTGTAGCCGGGGGTGACCACCACACCGCCCCAGTGGTAGAAGACGTTGAAGAGCGAGGTCAGCGTGGTCTCCTGCCCGCCGTGCGAGGTCGCCGTGGAGGTGAAGGCGGAGTAGACCTTGTTGGCCAGCGCGCCCTGCGCCCACAGCGGGCCAGTGGTGTCGATGAACTGCTTGAGCTGGGCCGCGACCATGCCGTACCGGGTGGGCGCCCCCATGATCACCACGTCGGCCCAGGACAGGTCGTCGACCATCGCCTCGGGCACGTCCTGGGTCTCCAGACGGTGCGCCTGCCAGCCGGAGTTGGAGCGGATCGCCTCGTCCGGCGCCAGCTCACGCACCTTGCGCAGGCGCACCTCGGCGCCGGCCTCCCCGGCGGCCTCGCAGGCCGCCTGAGCCATCTGGTACGTAATGCCGGTGGCGCTGTAGTAGATCACCGCTACCTTGGTCTGGGCAGCCATCAGATGTTCCCCTATCTCGTCTCGGGTCAGCTCTCGCGACTACCCGTCGCGCGCGATCTCTAACGGCGGCGCCCGGACGATCCCACCCGCCGATCGGCGGGGCTCAATTTTTCCGCAACTTCCCGGTGGTTTTCGCCCTGCGCCCCGCATCGACGACGATCCTGATGCCATCGGTGCCGGCGGGAACCAGCCGCCGCCCCGCACCGGGCACCTGAACGGGGGATCGCGCTCCGCCACCAACGACGCTGGCGTAGCGCGATCAGGGGCCGTCCAGCGTGCTCACACCGGATGGCGGACGCGCTCAGTGGACCAGGGCCGCCATCAGCCGGTCCAGCTCGGCCGCCGGGTCAGCGGTGAGCCCGGTGTGCACCGGCCCGGTCTGGATCATCGTGCTGCGCGGAGCCGCCAGCCAGTGGAACCGCTCGCCGAGTCGCATCCGGGTCGCCGGCCCGTCGCCGGCGCACGTCCGGTTCAGGGAGTCGAGCACCGCGGCCACCGCCGGCAGGTCCACGTCGGGTGCCAGTGCGCGGACCCGGTCGGCGTCGAGGTGCGTGCGCGCCGCCAGGAAGTCACGTTGCTGGCAGTAGAGCAACAGCCCGACGTTGATCTGCTCGCCGCGCTCGATGCGGGGCACCAGCCGGATCAGCGCGTACTCGAAGGGATGCCTCATGCGGCGCTCCCCTGCGGCAGCCAGTCGGCCGTGCGGGCGACGCGGCGGGACAGGTGCTCCAGGTACGCGGCCCGTGCGGCGTCGGCCGTCTCGAAATCGGCAGCGGTCAGCCAGTCCGCTGGCACCAGGGCGAGCACTTCGGTGAGCAGCTCCGGGGTGACCCGGGGGGCCAGCTCGGCGTCGGCCTCGGCCAACAGTGACGCGTACGGGGCGAGCACGTGGTCCTCAGCTCGGTAGGCGCGGTGCACTGCCGCCTGGGCCCGGGGCCAGTTGTGGTGGAAGTACAGCGAGGCCCCGTGGTCGATCAACCACAGCTCCCGGTGCCAGACCAGCAGGTTCGGGTTACGCCAACTCCGGTCGACGTTCTCCACGTACGCGTCGAACCAGAGCACCCGGGAGGCCAGCGCCGCGTCGACGGGATGCGCCATCGGGTCGAAGCCGAGCGCTCCCGGCAGGAAGTCCATCCCCAGGTTGGCGCCGCCGCTGTTGCGCAGCAGCTCCTGCACCTCCTGGTCGGGCTCGGCCCGACCGATGACCGGGTCGATGTCGAGCACCACCAGCGGGGGCACCCGCAGCTCCAAGCGGCGGGCCAGCTCACCGCAGATCACCTCGGCGATCAGCGCCTTGGGCCCCTGGCCGGCGCCTCGGAACTTCGCCACGTACGTGCCCAGGTCGTCGGCCTCAACGACGCCAGGCAGCGACCCACCCTCGCGCAGCGGGGTGACGTAGCGGATCGCGGTGACCTGGCGGAGCACGACGCCCACCCTACTGGGACCGGCTGCCCGGCCCGCACCGGTGAGCGCGATACCTCTGAGTCATCAAATGCCTCACAGTCATCACGCTCACCGGTGCGTGCCCGCCGAAGCGGGCGGGTCAGTCGAGCTTGTCGCGTAGGTCGTCGACCTGCTCTTGGAGGCGATTCACCGCGCTGTCGTTGTTGACGAAGGTGGTGATGCCCGCGGCCAGGCCCAGGCCGATCAGCACGGCCAGGATGCTCAACACGAGGCCGCCGATGGCGACGCCCCGACCGGTCACCCCTGGCCGGCGGGCCATCTTCAGCCCGACGATGCCGAGGATGATGCCGATGATGCCGAGCACCAGCCCGATCCAGGCGAGGATGGCGGTCAGCACGCTGAGCAGGCCGGCCACCCCGAAGACCAGTGCGAAGGCGGCGGCCGCGCTGGTCTTGGCGGCGGTGGTGGGCGCCCGGTGGGTCCGCGACCCGGCCGGTTCGCTTGCGGCAGTCATGGGACTCCCTTCCGTACGCGCGGCGCGCGCACTTCCGGGTGACCGCCTTCCCACTGCCTGGGCCGTTATGCCAGCCCAGCGGGGCCATCGCCGCAGGCCCACTGTCGGTCGGGTGCCCTAACCTGGCGCAACCACCTGCGGGGAAGGGAGTCCGATGACCAGGGAGCTGACGGCGTCCGAGGCGCTTGATCTGCGGATGACGAGTCTGCTGCTACGCCCGCACCCGAGCATCAGGCCCGGCGACGTCGCCGGGGTGGTCCAGTGGTTCGGCGCGATGCAGGCGCAGGATCTGGCGAGCGGTCTGTGGTCGTTGGGCGCGCGGCTGCCCGGGCAGAGCGTCGTCGACGTGCAGGCGGCGCTGGAGCGACGCGAGGCACTGCGCACCTGGCCGATGCGGGGCACCGTTCACCTCGTCCCTCCCGCCGACGCCCGCTGGATGCTGGAGCTGACCGGCGTACGCTCGCTGGCTGGCGCGGCGACCCGGCGCGCGCAGCTCGGGCTCACCGAGACCGACGCGGACCGGGCGGTGGATGTCCTCGGCAGCGCCCTGGCCGGTGGCGGCCGGCTCACCCGCGCGCAGTGCCTCGCCGCCCTGCGCGCCGCCGGCATCGGGACCGACGGCCAGCGCGGATACCACCTGCTGTGGTACGCGAGTGTCCGCGGGGTGACCTGCGTGGCACCGAACCTGGGCACCGAACAGACCTTCGCGCTGCTGGACGAGTGGGCGCCCGAGTCACGCCACCTGGAACGGGACGAGGCGCTGGCCCTGCTCGCCCACCGCTACGTCCGCGGGCACGGGCCTGTCACCGCCCGCGAGTTCGCCGGCTGGACCGGCCTCACCCTGACCGACGCGCGGTGCGGCCTGGCCGCCGCCGATGACCTGCTGAGCACGGTACGGGTCGACGGCGAGCCGATGCACGTCGACGCGGCGCTGGCCGACACCGCGCCTCCCCCGCTGGACGACATGATCGTGCTGCCGGGCTTCGACGAATACCTGCTCGGCTACCGGGACCGCTCGTTGATGCTCGACCCCGCGCACCAGGCAGCCGTGGTGCCCGGCAACAACGGCATCTTCCAGGCCACAGTGGTCCGCTCCGGGCGGGTGGTGGGCGTGTGGAAGCGCAAAGTCGGCCGCGCAGCGGTCACCGTGACGGTCCAGCCGCTGACGACGCTCGACGCCGCCGCGCGGGCTCGGGTGGAGCAGGCGCTCGGACGGTACGCGGACTTCCTCGGGCTGCCTCCCCGCTTCGACTGGCTGACCTGACCGCGCCGCGTCAATCCTCGGTCGGGGACCTGTTGGCCCGTCGTGGGCGGGCGGTGCTGAGCAGGTCGACGATCCGGGTCACCCGAGGATCCGAGCGGATCTCCGCCACGGTTTTCGGCAGTGGCAGCCGCCAGTTCGGATACTCGTCCACAGTGCCCGGCATGTTGGGTTGGCGCACCTCGCCAAGCACGTCGTAGAGGGAGACGCCGAGCAACCGGGTCGGGCTGGCCGCGAGCGCGGCATGCATCGCCACCACCACCTCGCCGTCGTCGGGTGTCGGAGCCGCACCGGGCGACGCTGGCTCGGCGGTCGGCGCCGGGTCGGGCAGCAGGCTCTCGGCACGCAGCATGTCCAGCAGCCGCTCCCGGTCGGTGGCGGCCCGGGCCTGCTCCACCGCCACGTCGGTGCCGAGCAGCTTCAACTCGTCGCGCACCCGGACGTGCTCGCCGGTCAGGAAACCCGGCGCGGTGGGCAGGTCGTGTGTGGAGATCGTGGCGAGGGCGTTGCGCGGCCAACGGGCCGGCGGGACGAACCCGCCTTCGTCGTCGCGAGCGAACCACAGCACTGTCGAGCCGAGCATGTTGCGCCCGCGCAGCCCACGGGTCACCGCGGGTTGGACGGTGCCGAGATCCTCCCCGACCACCACCGCGCCGGCCCGGTGCGCCTCCAGCGCGAGGATGCCGAGCATCGCCTCGGCGTCGTAGCGCACGTAGGTGCCCTCGGCCGCGCCGGCGCCCGGCGGCACCCACCACAGCCGCCACAGGCCGGCGACGTGGTCGACCCGCAGACCACCCGCGTGTCGCAGGGTCCGGCGCAGCATGTCCCGGTAGGCCGCGTACCCGGTGGCGGCGAGCCGGTCGGGACGCCAGGCGGCCAGCCCCCAGTCCTGGCCGAGCTGGTTGAAGTCGTCCGGCGGCGCGCCGACCCGCACACCCTGGGCCAGCACGTCGGCGAGCTGCCAGCCGTCCGCGCCTCCGGGGTCGATGCCGACGGCCAGGTCGTGCACCACGCCGACCGGCATTCCGGCCGCCCGGGCCGCCGCCGTCACGGCGTCCAGTTGCTCGTCGCACAGGTGCTGCAACCAGGCGTGGAAGGCCACCCGGTCGGCGAGCTGCCGACGCTGCTCGGCGACCGCCGGGGCGTCCGGGTGGTGCAGGTCCTCCGGCCAGGCACGCCAGTCGTTGCCGTGCCGCTCGGCGAGCGCACACCAGGTGGCGAAGCTGGCGAGCGCCGGGTCCGCGGCAAGGTCGACCGGCTGGGCGTACGGGTGCAGCAGCTCCAGGGCATGCCGCTTGGCGGCCCACACCTGGTCGTAGTCGATCAGATCCCCACGGTCGGGGCGCAGGGCGTCGACCACCGCCCGGGTGGCCGGGTCCGCCGCACGGTACGCGGCCGTGTCGCTGACCCGCAGGTACAGCGGGTTGACGAAGCGTCGGCTGGCGGGCGAATAGGGCGAGGCGGCGACCGGGTGCGCCGGCCCGACCGCGTGCAGGGGGTTGAGCAGCACCAGCCCCGCGCCCGTGTCACCGGCCCAACCGGTGAACTCGGCGAGATCGCCGAGGTCGCCCATGCCCCACGAGCGTTCCGAGGTGAGCGCGTAAAGCTGGAGCATCCAACCCCAGGTGTGTGGCGGCACCGGCAGCCGACGGGGCACCACCACCAGCGTCGCCTCGCGGCCGGCGCAGGCCAACCGGTGCCAGCCCAACGGCAGGTCCCCCGGCAGCTCGCTGTCGACCGCGCGGCGGCCGCCGTCCTCAAGGGTGACGACACCCGGGCCGGGCAGTGCCCGGGTCGTGCCGTGGGCGAGCACCACCGTCTCCGGCAGTGCGCCCCGGTCGACGGCACGGGCGGCGGTGAGCGCGTCGGCGATGGCGGCCGGGCTGGTGGCGTCCACACCGAGCAGCCCGAGCACGCCCACCACGGTCTCCGGTGCGACCTCGACACGGCGGTGCCGCCAGTCCTCGTACCAGGTGGACACGCCGTGCGCGTTCGCCAGCGCGGCCAGTCGTCGGTTCATCCCGCCCCCCGCCTCACGACGCGACCTCCGACCACCTTGCCACGACCGGGCACGCGGCGCAGGACACGGCGAGGGCCGGCGGGCGAACCCGCCGGCCCACCTCGCTGGACGCTGTCAGTCGTCGAGCGCCCCCGCCGCCCGACCGTCGCGCAGGGTCAGGTTGCGCCCGGTGGCCGGATCGAACAGGTGGATCTTCTCCAGGTTGAACCAGACCCGTCGCGACTGCCCCTCGGCGACCGCCGACTCCGCGGACAGCCGGGTCACCAGGTTGCCGCCACCTCCGGCGAAGTCGGCGGCGCCGGCGTCGGCGGCCAACTCCTCCAACTCGGCGGCGCTGGCCTTCTCGCCCTCCACGGTGAAGTAGACGTACTTGTCCGAACCCATCGACTCGACGATGTCCACCGGCGCCTCGAACTCCATGCCCCGGCGACGGGTGTCGTCGTCGACCAGCTCGGCGTCCTCGAAGTGCTCGGGGCGGATGCCGAGGATCAGCTCGCGGGGCGCGTCGGCCGACTCCAGTTCCCGACGGATCCGGTCGCCGATCGGCACGTCACCCAGGGCGGTGTGCAGGCTGCCGTCCTGCACGGCGGCGTGCAGGAAGTTCATCGACGGCGAGCCGATGAACCCGGCGACGAACAGGTTGCGCGGGTGGTCGTACAGCTCCTGCGGTGGCCCGACCTGCTGCACCGCGCCACCGCGCATGATCACCACGCGGTCGCCGAGGGTCATCGCCTCGGTCTGGTCGTGGGTGACGTAGACGGTGGTGGTGCCGAGCTGCTTCTGCAACCGGGACACCACAGTGCGCATCTGCACCCGCAGCTTGGCGTCGAGGTTGGACAGCGGCTCGTCCATCAGGAACGCCTTGGGCTGCCGGACGATCGCGCGACCCATCGCGACCCGCTGGCGCTGACCGCCGGAGAGGTTGGCCGGCTTGCGGTCCAGCAGGGAGGTCAGCTCCAGCACCTTCGCCGCCTCGTCGACCTTCCGGTTGATGGTTTCCTTGTCCATCTTCGCCAGCCGCAACGGGAACGCCATGTTCTCCCGCACTGTCATGTTCGGGTACAGCGCGTACGACTGGAACACCATGGCGATGTCCCGGTCCCGGGGCGCCTTGTCGTTGACCCGCTGCCCGGCGATGCGCAGCTCACCGGAGCTGATGTCCTCCAACCCGGCGATCATGTTGAGGGTGGTGGACTTTCCGCAGCCCGAGGGGCCGACCAGGATCACGAACTCGCCGTCGGCGATCTCCAAGTCGACGTCCTGCACGGCGACGGTCCCGTCCGGGAAACTCTTGCTCACCTTGTCCAGCACGATGTCAGCCATGACTACTCACCTATCCCTTGACTGCGCCGGAGGTCAGACCGGACACGATGCGGCGCTGGAAGAAGAGAACGAACAGGATGATCGGAACGGTGATCACCACGGCGGCGGCGCAGATCGCCCCGGTGGGGTCCTCGAACTGCGACTCGCCGGTGAAGAACGACAGGGCGACCGGCACCGTACGGGCGCGTTCGGTGGAGGTCAGCGTGATGGCGAACAGGAAGTCGTTCCAGCAGAAGATGAAGACCAGAATCGCCGTGGTGAACAACCCGGGCGCGGCCAGCGGCGCGATCACCCGCCGGAACGCCTGCCCCTGCGTGGCGCCGTCCATCTTCGCGGCCTTCTCCAGGTCCCACGGGATCTGCTTGAAGAACGCCGACAGCGTGTAGATCGCCAGCGGCAGCGCGAAGGTGATGTACGGCAGGATCAGCCCGGGCCAGGTGTCGAAGAGGCCGAGTTGCCGCTCGATCTCGAACAGCGGCGACACCAGCGACACCTGCGGGAACATCGCGATCAGCAGGGAGACGCCGACCAGCAGCTTCTTGCCCGGGAAGTCCAGTCGGCTGATCGCGTACGCGGCCATCGCCCCGAGCACCACCGCGATCAGCGTGGCGATCAGCGCGATGCCGATGGAGTTGACCAGGGCCCGGACGAACTGGTCGGTGTCGAAGATGGTCTTGTAGTTGTCCAGCGTCCACTCCCGGGGGATGAACTTCCCGTCGGTGAGGGTGGCCGGCGTCTTGAACGACAACGACGCGATCCACAGCACCGGGACGAGCGCGAAGACGACCACCAGGACGTCCAGCAGCCCCCAGCGCAGCTTCGCCCGGGTGGTGGTTTCGGTACCGGTGGCCATGTCAGCGCCTCTCCCCGTCGTCGCTGCCCGGGGCAGCGGTGCCGAACAGCTTCACGAAGACGAAGGCGATGATCGCCACGGTGATGAAGATCAGCACCGACATCGTCGAGCCGATGCCGAGGTTGAGACCCCGGATCAGGTTGTTGTAGGCGAGCATCGACACCGAGGACGTCTCGTTGCCGCCGGCGGTCAGCACGAAGATGTTGTCGAAGACCCGGAACGCGTCCAGGGTGCGGAACAGCAGCGCGACCAGGATCGCCGGCTTCATCACCGGCAACATGACCTTGGTGAACTTCTGCCAGGCGGTCGCGCCGTCGGTCGAGGCGGCCTTGAGCAGGTCCTCCGGCACCAGCGCCAGCCCGGCCATCAGCAGCAGCGCCATGAACGGGGTGGTCTTCCAGATCTCTGCCAGCATGATGATCGCCAAGGAGCTGGCCCGCTCGGTGAGCGGTGCGCCGTCGCTGAACAGGTTCGCCAGGTAGCCGGTCTCAGGCGTCCAGGCGTACCGCCAGGAGAACGCGGCGACCACGGTGACGATCCCGTAGGGAATGAGCGCCGAGGTCCGGACCAGGCCGCGCCCGATCAGGGTGCGGTGCATGATGATCGCCAGGCCCATGCCGAGCACCAGCTCGACGGCCACGGTGACCACCGTGATCAACGCCGTCACCCCGAACGCCGTCCACCAGAACTCGTTGGTGAGCACAGTGACGTAGTTGTCCAGCCCGATGAACTCGCGCTGGTCGGGAAAGCGCAGGTCGAAACGCTGCAACGACAACCAGACCGAATAGATGATCGGGTACGCGGTCACCAGGACCATGACCAACGCGGCGGGTGCGCAGAGAAGCAGACCCAACCGGCGTTCGGCTTTCTTGTTCTCACTCAACGGCCCCTTGCCACGGCCACCCCGCTGGGTGGGCACAATGGCGCGCTGGCCAGTGGATTCGCTGGTCTCGGCGGCGGCGACATCGGCGCCCGTCGGCGTGGCGTTGATGCTCACGGCAGTACCCCCTTCGACTGGAGGGCATCGGCGATGGCGCCGCGCAGCTCGTCGGCGGTCTTCTGCGCGTTGATCGCCGACGGCGGCGAAAGGATCGCCGACATCACTGTGGAGATGCTCTGGTAGGCGGGGGTCAACGGCCGGGTGGCCGGGTCCTTCAGCTCCTCCAGGATGGTGTCCTTCATCGGGTACGCCTCGGTCATCTCCGGCTCGTCGTAGACGGCTTCGATAGTGGGGGGCACGCCGTCGTTGATGGCGGAGAACTTCTGGTGCTCGGCGCTGCGGATGCACCGCGCCGCCTCGAAGGACATCTCCGGGTGCTTGGAGTAGGAGCTGACCGCCAGGTTGACCCCACCGATGGTGACCTTGCTGGGGGTGCCCTCGTCGATGCCGGGGATCCGCGCCCAGCCGACCTGCTTGGCCAGCTCCGGGTTGGCCTCCTGCAAGGCCGGGTAGACGAACGGCCAGTTCACCTGGAACGCGCCCGAACCGGACTGGAACTCCAACCGGACCGGGTCCTCGGTGGCGTTGCTGAACGACGGCGAGGTCACGCCCGACGTGGCGAACTTCTTCAACTGCTCCAACGCCCGCACCGTGCCGTCGTCCATCACGGCCTGCTTACCGTCGTCGCTGAGGATCTTTCCGCCGGCACTCTCGGCCAGGGTGTTGTAGAGGACGACAAGACCCTCGTACTGGGCGCCCATGGTGAGCACCCGGTACGGCTTGTCCTGGTCCTTGAGCTGCTGGGCCGCGCTGATCATCTGGTCCCAGGTGGTCGGCGGCTGCGGCACGAGGTCCTTGCGGTACCAGAGCAACTGCACGTTGGTGTTCTTCGGTGCCGCGTACAGCTTGTCCTCGTAGCGGGCGGTGTCCAACGGCCCGGCGAGGGTGCCCTGCTCGACCTCGGCCTTGTCCTGGCCGGTCCACTCGCGGATCCAGTCGGCGCTGGCGAACTCCTGGGTCCAGGTGACGTCCAGGCCGAGCAGGTCCATGCCGCTGTCCTCGGCGGCCAGCCGGCGCACCATCTGCACCCGCTGGTCATCGGCCTGCCGGGGCAGCACCCGGTAAGCGATCTCGTAGCGCCCCTGGGCCTGCGCGTTGCAGTCGTCGACGACCTTCTGCAGGTTCTGCTCCGGCGGGTAGTACAGGTTGAGCGTCGGTGGGCCACCAGCGTCGTCGGCGCCGCACGCGGCCAGCGGTGCGACCAGCGCCAGCGTGGCAGCCGCCGCCCCAAGCCGAACAATCGGCCGGCGTCGGTGTCGAGCCGTTTCGGGGTCCGTCATCGCCCTCCCCCTCTCTTCGGCGAAAACCGGGGAGGGGCCATCCGTGCCCCGGCGCACGGCGAGACGATTCCGGGCCAGGGAGCTGCGGAAACACCCCGACCCGGATGCTCCGTGCGGCTACTCTGCCCCACCTGCGGAGTCGCGAAACCTGGCTGTCACACCGAGAGTGCGCACAGCGACCGGCCCTGTATGCCCTGCGCCCCGACACCGCTCATGATCGACTCGGCCGCCCTGAACGGACCGCCGGGCGTGATCGACTCGGCTTCCTGGACTGATCGCCCTACCAGCGCACGATCAACTCGCCTTCCTGAAAGTCGCGCTATCAGCGCGCCAGAGAACCCCGCCTTTCAGAAAGGCGAGTCGATCACACGCTGAGACGGCGGGCCTGCCTGACGGCAGAAGGCGCAAGAGTATGACAGGTGTATGCTGCGCGTATGACAGAGCCTCAGCGCCGCTTCACGATCTCCGTTCCCCCGGACGTGAGTCAGATCCTGGAGAGCCAGGGCAACCGCATGGCCAGTGCCTACGTCACCGAGTCGGTGCGTCGGCGCAGGCGGGTGGAGCAGCACAAGGAGTTGTTGCTCGCCGCCGGCATTCACGTCACTGAGCAGGGTGTCGCGGAGTCTCGGGCCCGCCGCCTGGGCGTCGAGGCCGAATGGTCCTCGGAGCGGTTCGAGGCGGAGCGCGCCAAGATCCGCGCCGCCATGGAGGCCGAGATGAACGGCGACGACACTGCGCCCCGCGCCGACGCCGCATGACATCAGAGACAACACCACCTGTCCGGCTCATCCTGGACCGGTCGGCCCTGCTGGGATACGCCGTCCTCCGGACGGTGCACGTGGGCGAGCCCGTCCACGAGGTGATTGAGGACGGCGTGCGGTTCGGGGTGCCGGTGGTCGCAGCGACCGAGGCGTTGACCATGGCGACCGGCAAGGACCTGGCCCTGCTGCACAAGCTGCTGGCCCTGACTTCCTGCGCGTTGCTGCCCGAGCGGGCGGAGGATCTACCGGAGCTGACCTTCTGGCAGCGCAGGACCCGCCGTTTCGACCTTGCAGCGGCCGCCGTTGCGGGCCTGACCCACGATGCCGCGGTGCTCACCGGCGAGGGGCCCGGATACTCCGACGGGGTGCCTCTGATCCACTTTCCGGGATGAACAACAGCGGGCCGAGCGTCAGCCCCGGGCCCTGGCCCAGGAGAGGAAGCGCTCGGTCATCCTGGTCGGTGGATGATCCGGGTGGAGTTGGGTGAGCTGGTTCGTCGCCTCGTGCATCAGAGTGCCGAGGTAGATCAGCAGTGCGGTCCGGTTGGCCCGGTACTCCGTCAGCAGAGGGAGCTTGGCCGGTTGGCAGGGCGGGACCGTCACCGACTACGTACTGGAGGAACTGCGTCTGTTCCGGACGGGGTTCGGGCTCAGTCAGGACGACTTCGGCAGGGGCATCGGTTATTCGGGTTCGCACGTCAGCTCGGTGGAGACCGGCGGGCGACCGCCCACGAAGGAGTACATGCGGGCGGTCGACACCCACCACCAGACCGGCGGACGCTTCCTCCGCATGCTGGACGGGTTGGCCCGGCTCGACGCCGAGCCGGCCTGGCTGCGCGAGTGGATCGAGTTCGAACGGGAGGCGACCACGCTGCGCTGGTTCGAGCTGGCGTACGTGCCGGGCCTGCACCAGACCGAGCGGTACGCCCGTGCGACGCCGGCCGGTGGCCGGTTCGACGCCGAGGATGTGGACCGGATCGTCGCCTCCCGGCTGGAGCGCCAGGCGATCCTGCAACGCCCACGCCCGCCACAGCTCATCGCCGTGCTGGACGAGGCGGTGCTGCGCCGGCCGGTGCTCGACCAGCCGGGTCTCATGGTCGAGCAGTGCGAGCACCTGGTCCAGTTGGTGACGGCGGAGCATATCCAGGTGCACATCGTGCCGGTGGATGCTGGGATGTACCTGGGGCTCGCCGGTCAGTTCATCATCGCCGAGATGCCCGACGGTGAGCGGGTTGCTCACGCCGACAACCAGCTCACGGCGCAGTTCGTCGATGCACCGACCGACGTCGCTAAGCTGGCGAAGACGTGGGAGATCGTGCGGAACGAGGCGCTCCCCCGCCGGCAGTCAACCGAGCTGATCAAGGGAGTGGCGAAGTCATGGGCATGCTGACCCCACAGTGGCGGAAGTCGACCCGGTCCGGCGGCAACGGCGGGTCCTGCGTCGAGGTCGCCGACAACCTGCCGAGCGTGGTGCTGGTGCGCGACACCAAGGACCGCGACGGCGGCACCCTGCACGTCGATCCGACGGCCTGGAAGGCGTTCATCCACTACGCCAAGCAGCACTGAGCCACACAGAAATGATCGCGCGCTTCAAGGACCTCTGTCTGGACGCCGCCGACCCGCTCGCCCTGGGCGCCTTCTGGGCCCGGATGCTCGACGGTGACGTGGCCGATGCTGGCGACGGCGACACCCGGGTGGACCCGCGCTCGGCGCGCTCGAACGCCGAGTCGATCTGGGTGAACCGGGTGCCCGAGCCGAGGGTCGGCAAGACCCGCGTACACCTGGATCTGCGGTTGGCCGACGCGGACCCGGCGGCGCTGCTCGCGGACGGCGCCCGACTGGTCCGCGAGCCGAGCGGCGAGGTGACCTGGTGGGTGCTGGAAGACCCGGAGGGCAACCCGTTCTGTGCGTTCCCGGCTCGCGACGGCGCCCGGCCGGGCCCGTTCGAGCTGGTCGTCGACTCGATCGACCCGGTCGCGCAGGCGACCTGGTGGGCCGGGGTGGTCGGCGGCACCGTCGAGGACGAGGGGACCCACGCGGGGGTGGTCGGCGCGTCCGGGTTCCCCTGGGACTACTGGGTGTTCGCCGGGGTGCCCGAGCCGAAGACGGTCAAGAACCGGCTGCACTGGGACGTCGACCTGGTCGACCCGGAGCCGACCGCGCTGCTCGCCGCGGGTGCGACAGTGCTGCGGGAGCCGGTCGACAAGGCCCACTGGTGGTGGGTGCTGGCCGACCCGGAGGGCAACGAGTTCTGTGCCTTCACGCCGCGGCCAACCGGGTGAACGACCGACTACCGAGCGCGGGCGACGTCAGCTAGCGTTTTCCTAGCGCCGCAGTCAGCGCGTTCGCCGCCGCCGTCGACACGCCTCCGGCCGACCCCCAGCCTGCCCGATCGGTTGGTAATCGCGGGAACGTCCCACCGCCGCTGCCCCGGTTCGGCAGGATCGTCCCAACGAGGAGGTGCCGTCGTGCAGGACACCCGCGCTCTCGCCCTGACGTTCGAGGTGAGCGGCCTGCCACCGGTCAAGACCGAAGCGTTGTCCATCTTCGCCGCCGGGCATCGGCAGGCGACGAGGGTTCGCACCCTGCTCCAGGCCGCTCTCACTGCGGCCCAGCGCACCGGCTGGACGCCGTTGCCCGGGCCGATCGAGGTGGACCTGGTCCTGCGCTGCCCGCCCGGGCACCGTACGGCCGACGCCAGCACCCTGCTCGGCGGCGTCTGCGCGGTCCTGCAGGACAAGAAGCGGGTGTCGTCCATCGGCCTCACCCACCTCGGCGTCCTGGTGGACGTCGCCCTCTACACCGACGACCGGCAGATCCGCCGATTGTCGTACCACGAGGAGCCGGCGGAGGACTTTTCGTACCAGGTGCGGGTCGCCGCCGTACCGACCGGGGTTTGACCGACGTCCGTGGTGGGGTACCGCGGACGCCGACGAAGGGAGCACCGATGTCGGAGCCACATGTCACGCTCGACCCCCGCGGGCTCGACCCTGTGCAGCAGAAGCTGCGGGGCCCGCTGGAGGACCAGCTGACCTCGGCGCTTCAGGCGGCCACCGACCGGATCCGCAGCGGTTACGCCGGTGAGCCGGTCGAGCAGGTCTGCCAGCGACTGTTGGAGGAGACCCGCTCCGGGTTGCATCCCGACATCGCGGCCGGGTTCAACCCGGACATGGACGAGTTCTGCAAAGTGGCGGTGGCGATCGTCCGGGGAGGCGAGGTTTCCTGAGCTGGTGCGCCGCGACGCGAACCCCTCATTCCACAACGGTGCGGTTGGGTCCGCCTGACCGATGAGCTCCGGCACCGATTCGTGGGCCGGATCAGGACCGGGTCCGCAACTACCCGGCCCTGACCCCCGGCTGTCCGGCAGAGGAGCGAACAGCTACGGCGCCCCGCCGCTCGGGCGTGGCACGGGGCCACGCGCGGCAACGGGGACAGCCGGCCGCTCTGCACTCAGCTCCACGGTGCCCACCCGCCGAACGCCGGTGCGCCCCGACACACCTCGAAGGGTCGTGAACGCCGGCCCAGGCTAGGCGGGGCCACGACGGCCGGACAAGCCGAGCCGTACGGCCCGGGGCGTGACTTACCCCAGGGTGAAAAACCGGCATGTGGGCGTAACACGATCATGATCGCGGGCGCTGTTCGGTTTCGGTGGGGTCAGAAGTGCCGCAGCAGGTCGCGGAACGAGGCCAGCCGTAGGACGCCGGTGTCGGTCGGGTCCAGTTCGTCGTCCTCCAGCACCCAGGTGTTCTCGTTCGGGATGAACACCGCGTTCAGCCCGGCAGCCCGTGCCGGCAGGATGTCCGACTTCGGGGAGTTGCCGATCATCCAGGCACCGGACGGGTCGAAGCCGTGCTCTCGCACCAGCCACCGGTAGGTCTCGACGTTCTTCTCGGCGACGATGTGCGCGGCCCGGAAGTGGTGCAGCAGGCCACAGGCGTCGAGCTTGCGCTGCTGCTCCGCCTGATCCCCCTTGGTCAGCAGCAGCAGCTC
Organism: Micromonospora sp. M61; assembly: GCF_018070245.1. NCBI lineage: Bacteria > Bacillati > Actinomycetota > Actinomycetes > Micromonosporales > Micromonosporaceae > Micromonospora > Micromonospora sp. M61. The sequence continues at coordinate 35,484 of NZ_JAGPYA010000033.1, forward strand.
GTGGCGGACGGCCAGTTCGTCGAGCGCCTCGGCCACACCGGGCATCAGCTCAACCCGGTGTTCGACGAGTGCCACGGCCAGTCGGTCGATCTCCTGACGCTCGAACTCAGTCGCGGGCCGTTCGCGCAGCCGCTCCAGGCACTCCGCCAGACTGCGCAGGAACACCTTGCTGCCGTAGCCGTGCGCCACCGCGTTGGCCCGCTCGATGTCGTCGAGAACGGCCCGCAACTCGGCCCGGTCCAGGGTGGGGTGGTCCAGCCAGGCCAGGAAGTCGTCGATCACCCGCTCGAAGACGACGTTGTTCTCCCATAATGTGTCGTCCGCATCGAAGATCAGCACCTTCGCCTGCCGCCGCCCCGTCGCGTCCACCGTCATGCCGCCAGCTCCTCGTGATCAACTCCTCCGACGATCGGGGACTTTAGGGCAGATCGTCCGACGTACCCAGCGACTTTCCGCCGACCGGTCGGGGCCACCGCAGCAACCGTTCCGCGATCATCGTCTCCCGCTCCTCCTGCGCGTCGGGGCGCAGCCGCCCACCCCTGGTCAGCATCACCACACCGTGCAGCAGGCTCCAGCCCATCTCGGCCAGCACGTCCGGGTCACGCCCCTCGGCCAGCGGGGTCAGGGCCGCCCGCAGCTCGGCGAAGACCGCCCTGGGCGCGGCCGGCACGCCATCGACGCCGAGGGCCAGGTCGGGGGTCAGCGCGAGCATCGCGTCATAGACCTCGGGATTCGTGTACGCGAAGTCGAGGTACGCGGTCGCCACCGCCGGCCAGGCCCCCTCGGGACCGTCGACGGCTTCCGCGTGCGCCTCCGCCAGGTCGGCGGCCAGGTCGGCGAAGGCGCACACGGCGACGGCGGCGAGCAACGCCTCCAGATCCGCGAAGTGCCGGTAGAGGTCTCCGACGTCGATCTCGGCCCGCTCGGCCAGCCGTCGGGTGGTCACCCCCGCCCAGCCCTCCGCCTCGGCCAGCTCTCGCGCGACCGCGACGATGAGGTCGCGCCGGTCCTGTTCGGTGGCCTTCTCGGCAGGTCCGGGCACGCCCACGAGCGTAAGGGCGCACACCCCTCGTAGCTGTCCGGTGACGGATTGGTGACTGTTGGGGATGGAAGGCCCCTGCGGCCGGTCTCCATTCTCCGCGTGCCACAGCCGACACCTTGCTCGTTGAGCGAGGAGATCACCGGGACGGGAGGGCACGTGGTCGTTCGACGGCACCGGCCCGTGGCAGGCCGATGAGGAGGCAGTCCAGCGACGGGCTGCTGCGCAGCGGGGCCACTCGGCAGCGGGCGACCTTTCTGGAGCTCTTCCTCGACCTGGTCTTCGTCTTCGCCCTCACCCGGATCTCCGCTCGCCTGATCGCCGACTTCACCGACGGCCAGCGCGGCGTCTACGCGGGCCTCGGTCAGGCTCTGCTGCTGTTCCTGGCGCTGTGGGCGGTCTGGTCGGTGACGGTCTGGTCGACCAGTTGGCTGGACCCGGAGGCGCCGGTCGTCCAGACCGTGATCGTCATGACGTTGGTCGGCTCCATGACGATGGCCGTCGCGGTGCCCAACGCCTTCGGCGCGCGGGCCGCACTGTTCGCCATCACCTTCGTGACCCTCCAGATCGGCCGCGTGGTCTACTTCCACGTCGCCGGGCACGGCCGACCGGATCCGCAACAGTCCATCCGGATCCTGTTCTGGTTCGGCTTGAGCGCACCGCTCTAGGTGGTCGGCGGGCTGGTCGACGACGGCACGGTTCGCGCGGCTCTCTGGACCGCCGCTGTGCTGATCGACTACACCGGGCTGTTGCTCGGGTGGCCCACCCCCCGGCTCGGCGCGCAACGGCTCGGCGTCCAGATGATCGCGGCCGAGCACCTGGCCGAGCGCTACCAGCAGTTCCTCCTCATCGCGCTCGGCGAGGCGATCTTCGTCATCGGGCTCGCCTTCAGCGGCAGCGAGTTCCACGCCGACCAGACGGGCGGATTCGTCCTGGCGCTGGCGAGCACCGTCCTGCTCTGGCGGATCTACTTCCATGCGGCGGGAGGGGTGCTGGATGCGGCCATCGACCGCTCCCGCAACGCCGCACGGCTCGCTACCGAGATGGCGTTCGCCCACATGGTCATGATCGCGGGGATAGTGCTGACCGGCGTCGGCTTCGAACTGTTCATCACCGAACCGCTCGGGCACCTCCCGGCGGTCTGGCTCATCGCCATCCTCGGCGGCCCCGCGCTCTTCCTCGCCGGACGCTCGGCCCTGGAGTACCAGGTGTTCGCCCGGGTTTCCCGCTCCCGGACAGCCGGCCTGCTGGCCCTCGGCCTGCTGGTGCCGGTGACGGTGCACCTCGCACCACTCACCGCCGGCGCCGCGGCCGCCGTGGTGCTGCTCGGCGTCGTCACAGCGGACACACGGCGCTCACGTCGACAGCCAGCGGAGACGCCCACGCCTCCGTTCTAGTTGCCGAGGGCCGAGGGCCGAGGGCCGCGGCTCACCGGCGCAGCGCGTTCTCGCTCCGCATGTGCGACAACTTCTCCGGGTTACGCACGGCGTAGAGCCCGCTGACGAGGCCATCGTCGATGCGCAGTGCCACTACCGTGTCGATCTCGCCGTCGGATCGGAATACCAGCGCCGGGAAGCCATTCACCTGGGCCGGGTGCAGCGACAGGGCAGCGACCTGGAACTGCCTGCTGGCCAACAGTCGGGCCACCTTGTCAGCCCCGGCGACCGGCCGCAGCAGCGCCTGTCTGATCCCGCCGCCGTCGCCCACGAGCACGACATCCGGCGCGAGGACGTCGAGCAGGCCCTGCACGTCGCCGGTCTCGATCGCCCGCTGGAACGCGTCGAGCACCCGCCGGGTGTCGGCCGCGGAAACCACTCCCCGGGGTCGACGCGCGGCGACATGCGCCCGCGCCCGGTGGGCGATCTGGCGGACCGCGGCCGGGCTCTTGTCGACAGCTTGGGCGATCTCGTCGTAGGCCAGGTCGAAGACCTCACGGAGTACGAACACCACCCGCTCGATCGGAGCGAGCGTCTCCAGCACCAGCATCATGGCCATCGAGACGCTCTCGGCCAGTTCGACGTCGTCGGCGACATCGGGGGTGGTCAGCAGCGGCTCGGGCAACCACGAGCCGACGTAGGACTCCCTGCGCCGGCCGACCGTCCGCAGCCGGTTGAGCGACTGGCGGGTGGTGATCCGGACCAGGTAGGCGCGCTGATCCCGCACCATCGCGAGGTCGGCGTCCGCCCACCGCAGCCAGGTTTCCTGGAGTACGTCCTCGGCGTCGGCGGCCGAGCCGAGCATCTCGTAGGCGACAGTGAAGAGCAGGTTCCGGTGTGCGACGAACGCGTCGACAGCAGGGCCGCCCTCACTCATGACTTCTCCCCCGGCTTCCATGCCGCCTCCAGTCTCGTCGATCTCGGCTGTGCCGCCCACAGGACACCGCTCCCCCGCCTGGCGTGACACCGCCGCGCCGTGCGCCGCGTCACGTGTCGAGCCGTCACAACGAGCGGGCCGGCGGTGTCTCGTGTTCGACCCGAACCGGAAGGAAGATCATGAACCTGGCTCTGTGGATCGCGGCCGGACTGTTGGCCGCAGTCGCCCTGGCCGGCGGCATCACCAAGACGTTCGTACCTAAGGAGAAGCTGGCCCGGGCCAACGGCGGAGGGTGGACGGCGACCGCGAGTGTCGGCTTCGTCAAGACCCTCGGAGTCCTCGAAATCCTGGCCGCGGTCGGTCTGACCCTGCCCGCCGTGCTGGACATCGCACCGGTGCTGGTGCCGGTGACCGCCGTCTGCTGGGTGCTGCTGATGATCGGCGCGATGATCACCCACCTGCGTCACAACGAGGCGAAGTTCATCGTGCTGAATCTGTTCTACCTCGCCCTGGCCGCCTTCGTGGCCTGGGGCCGACTCGGACCCGAGCCCTTCTAACGGAATGACCTGACCCGGGAGACCCGTTCCCGGCCGCCAGATCCGCGCCCGCTCCTCCCAGACCTCAGCGAGAATCGGCCCTGGTGGATTGATGGGACGGCTGCCATGATCGCTCGGTGTCCCTGTGGGAGGCCGTCTCGCGCTTCGGGCCGCCGCTGCTCATCGTCATCGGCGCCTCGGTTGCTGTGTACGGCGCAAGCTCCGACTCACCGAAACATTTCTCCCGGCCACGCGGCTGGCAGTGGGCGTGGGTGGGCCTCTGGCTCATGACAGCTGGTGAGGCGGCGTTCGGCGACGACCGACCGTGGTTCGAGCGTGCCTGGAAGGGCGCCACCGCACTGCTCGTCGCGGTGGCTGTCGCAGTCGCGGCATTCCGCCGCCACCGATGGAACGCCGGGCAGGTTGCTAGGGACGACTAGCGCGTTTTCGCGTTCTGCACGCGAGTTCGCGGTGGGGCAGACCGGAGGACCTGGCACACGAGATGGGCCTCCGAGGAGCAGAGCCTGTCTCCGACGTTGTTCGACCCCGGGTTCGTCTACGTGGGAGCCCGCGCCAAGGAGGGCAAGCCGACGATCCACGTCGGCTACCGGTGAGCCTGCCGGGGTGCGCGGGGGTCAGCGGTCGAACAGTGTCTTGATGCCGTGGGTTTCGAGCAACGTGGGCAGCGGGTCCGCGAGGTGCCGACGCCTGGGCCGCCAGATGCGCCCCACGTTGATCGACGCGTTCGGCCCCGGCACGTCGTAGGGACCCCCTCGGGGGTAGACCGACAGGCTGCTCCCCCACATCCCGGCGTCCATCCAGCCCATGCGCTCGATCTCATTCCAGGCGTACGAGCGGCGCAGGCCACCGCGATCGCGGATCAGCAGCCCCAGATCGTCAGCGAACACCGCGTTTCGCCGACGAGTGAAGGCGACGATGATCGAGGCGGCGCCAAACGCCATGACGGTCCAGTTGACCAGGTCGAAGAGCACCCCGACGACGATCATCACGACCAGGGCCGCGCTCGGGATCGCGATGGCGGGCCAGGCCCGCGACTGCCCGAGGACGTGGACTTCACCCACCGGTTTCACCGACTCCCCCACAGCCGATGACGATAGTGAAGGAAGCGCATATTCGCGCCGTGAGCGGCGGGGCTCGGATGCACCTGAAGATTCGCGCACTTTCCCTGATGTTGCTGCCTTCGGCGGCTCCGAGACAGCAACATCAGCGAAGTTGCGCGGCGGACGGGCGGGCGGGGCGGGCGGGCGGGGCGGGCGTGGGGCGGCTAACGCTGACGGTCAGCGGCGGAGCGTGAGGATCAGGTCGGCGACCAGTGCTGTCCATCCGGTCTGGTGCCAGGCGCCCAGACCGGCCCCGTTGTCGCCGTGGAAATACTCGGGGAACGCCACCAGGTCCCGCCAGTCGGGGTGGGTCTGGAAGAGCTGGCACGCGCCGTAGATGGGCCGCCGCCCCCAGTCGTCCTGGGTGAAGAGCGAGATCAGCCGGGCGGAGAGGTCGTCGGCGATCTCGTCCAGTGTCCGCTTCACCCCGGAGCGGGTCGGGTACTCCACCTGGAGGTCGTCGCCGAAGAACGCGGCGTAGTCGCGCAACGCGCTGATCAGCAGGAAGTTCGTCGGCATCCAGATCGGCCCACGCCAGTTCGAGTTGCCGCCGAACAGGCCGCTGGTCGACTCGGCCGGTTCGTAGCCGACGGAGAACTCCTGCCCACCGAGGCTGACCGAGAACGGCTTGTCCAGGTGCGCGCGGGACAGCGTACGCAGGCCGAAGTCGGAGAGGAACTCGTCGGGGTCCAGCATCCGGGCGAGCAGCCGGACCACCTGCTCCGGGCCCACCATGGACAGCAGCCGCTGCTGCCGGCCGTCGGGGCCGAGCCTGCGGGTGCCGATCACCTGGGCGTACTCCGGGCGGTTGGTGAGAAACCAGCGCAACCGCGCACCCAGCTCCGGCAGGCGGTGCAGGGTCTTCGCGGTGAGCCGGGTGGTGGCGGCCAACGGCAGCAGCCCGACCACCGAACGGACCTTCAACGGCACCTTCGTGCCGTCGGCGAGGCGCAGCACGTCGTAGAAGAAGGCGTCCTCGTCGTCCCACAGCCCCTGCTCGTACGCGGCTGCGGCGATGTACGCGAAGTGCTCGAAGAACTTGGTGGCGGTGTCCACCCAGGTCCGGTCGTGCTCGGCGAGGACGATGGCCATGTCCAGCAGGTTGAGCGCGTACATGCCCATCCAGCCGGTGCCGTCGGACTGCTCCAGCACACCGGCGACCGGCAGCGCCGCCGAGCGGTCGAACGGGCCGACGTTGTCCAGCCCGAGGAAGCCGCCCTCGAAGACGTTGTTGCCGCCGGTGTCCTTGCGGTTGACCCACCAGGTGAAGTTGAGCAGCAGCTTGTGCATCACCCGGGCCAGGAAGTCGTAGTCCCGGCCGCCGTCGATCTCGAACACCTTCAACGCCGCCCATGCGTGCACCGGCGGGTTCACGTCGCCGAACGCCCACTCGTACGCCGGGATCTGCCCGTTGGGGTGCAGGTACCACTCGCGGAGCAGGAGCAGCAGTTGTTCCTTGGCGAAGCCCGGGTCGACCCGGGCGATGCTCACGCAGTGGAAGGCCAGGTCCCAGGCCGCGTACCACGGGTATTCCCAGGGGTCGGGCATGGAGATGACGTCGAAGCTGGTCATGTGCCACCAGGCGCTGTTACGCCCGTGCCGGCGACCGGCCGGCGGCGGTGTCGAGCCCGGGTCGCCGTCGAGCCAGCGTTTGACGTCGAAGTGGTAGAACTGCTTGCCCCACATCAGCCCGGCGATGGCCTGCCGTGCCACCAGCGCCTCGTCGGCGGTGGCGGCCGGCGGGATCACCCCGGCGAAGAACCGGTTCGCCTCGGCCCGCCGCGCCCAGACCACGGCCTCGAAGCCGTCGCTGAGGTCGGCCGGGGGCGGCGGCGCGGCGGCCGGTGGTGACGCGGTGCGGGTCAGCCGCAGCCGGATCTGGCGCTGCCCGCCGGCCGGCACGTCGAGCACGTAGTGCAGCGCGCCCTTGGTGCCCTCCCGCGCGGGGTTGACAGTGGCCGCGCCGTTGACGACGTGGTCGTTGATGCCGTCCTTCGGGTACGGCGAGCGGCCGGGCAGGCCCCAGAGTCGTTCGGCGTTGGTGTCGTTGTCACAGAGCAGTGGCACCGGCCCGCCGTCGCCCTCCAGCAGCAGTTGGCCGAGCACCCGGTGCTCGCCGACGAGCCGGGTGCCCTGGCCGGTCAGTCGCGGGATCCGGTCGCCGCCGGGCAGGCCCCAGGCCCAGGTGTTGCGGAACCACAGGGTGGGCAGCACGTGCAGGGTCGCCGCCCGGTCGCCCCGGTTGGCGACGGTCACCACCATGCAGAGGTCGGTCGGGGACGCCTTGGCGTAGTCGACTGTCACCGCCCAGTACCGGTCGTCGTCGAAGATCCCGGTGTCCACCAGCTCGTACTCGGTGTCGTCACGGCCGCGCAACGCGTTCACCGCGACGAGTTCGTCGTACGGGAAGGCTGCCTGGGGGTAGTGGTAGCGCCAGCGCATCCAGGAGTGGGTGGGCGTGGAGTCCTCGTACCACCAGTACTCCTTGACGTCCTCGCCGTGGTTGCCGCCGTCGCCGCCGAGGCCGAACATCCGCTCCTTGAGGATCGGGTCCTTGCCGTTCCAGAGCGCGAGGGCGAAGGCGAAGGTCTGTCGTTCGTCGCAGACGCCGGCCATCCCGTCTTCATTCCACCGGTAAGCTCTGGACCGCGCGTGGTCATGCGGGAAGTAGTCCCAGGCCGTACCGTGCTCGCTGTAGTCCTCCCGTACCGTCCCCCACGCCCGTTCGGACAGATAGGGACCCCATGCGCGCCAGTCCTGCTCCCCCGAGTCGGCCTGGGCGAGCCGGAGCCGCTCAGCGTCGGGTGGCGAGGCGTCGGAGGACGATCGGTCAGTGATCACGTGCACATCTTTGACGTCGCCGCGGTACTTGACCACAGCGGCCATTCTCGTCGTGGCGTGTTACACCCCGCCGCCGATGGAGGAAAGTTGATCGACATGCACTTCGGCCCACAGGTCTGCGGCGATCTGAGCAGTGCCGCGAGCCGGGAGTGGCTGGTTCCCGACGGCCTCGGCGGCTATGCGATGGGCACCGTCGGCGGGCTCCGGACGCGCCGCTACCACGGTCTGCTGGTGGTTCCCGGCGAAACTCCGGCCTCCCGCCAGGTGGGACTGGTCAGTCTCGACCCGGCGGTCACGCTGCCGTCCGGCGCCCGGGTACGGCTCGGCGCGCACGAGTGGTCCTCCGGCGTCGTGGACCCGCGCGGTTTCGAGTTGCTGGAGCGCTTCGACCTGGTCGACGGGCTGCCGCGGTGGCGGTGGCGGATCGGCGCGGTGGTGATCGAACGGGAGCTGGCCATGCTGCCCGGCCGCTCCTGCGTGGCGGTGGTGCACCGGCTGGTCGCCGGCGGGCCCGTCCGGATGGAGCTGTCGGCCGCCTGCACCTGGCGGGACGCGCACGGCGAACGGCGGGCCGACGGCCCGACCCCGCAGGTCGAGGCGGTGGCCGACGGCGCGGTGGTCGAGGGCGCGTACCGGCTGGCCGGCCCGGGCTGGGCGCCCGAGGGGCAGTGGTGGCTGGGCGTGCACCACCGCGAAGAGGCCAACCGGGGTCTGAACGCGGACGAGGACCTCTGGTACGCGGGACGCTTCGTCGGCGAGTTGGAACGCCCCGGCGACGCGGTGTCGGTGCGGGCCTGGGCCGGTCGACTCGATGAGGAGCCGCCACCGGCCGCCGAGATCGTGGAGACGGCCCGACGGCGCAACCGGCAGGTGGTGGCAGCTGCCAAGCCGGCAGACCCGGTCGACGCGACGCTCACGCTGGCCGCGGACGCATTTGTGGTGCGGCCCGGGGGCAGGGCCGTCGACGTGGTGGCCGGCTACCCGTGGTTCGGGGCGTGGTCCCGGGACACGATGATCTCGTACGAGGGGTTGTTCCTCTGCACGGCTCGCGCCGACGAGGGCCGGGAGCTGCTGCGGTCGTACGCGGCGACGCTGTCCGAGGGCATGCTGGCCAACACGGCCGACACCGGTCGGGTGGAATACAACACCGTCGACGGCACGCTGTGGTTCCTGCACGCGGTGAGCCGGCACGTCACCGTCACCGGTGACACCGACCTCGGTGACGAGTTGCTGCCCGCGCTGCGTGCCGTGATCGACGCCCACGTGGCGGGCACCCGGTACGGGATCTCCGTCGACCCGGCCGACGGGCTGCTCGCCCAGGGCGCCCCCGGCACCGCGCTCACCTGGATGGACGCCCGGGTGTACGGGGTGCCGGTCACCCCGCGTACCGGCAAGCCGGTCGAGGTCAACGCGTTGTGGATCAACGGGTTGGCCGGGCTCGCGGAGCTGAGCGAGTTGGCCGGGCAGGACGCGGACGAGCTGTGGCGACGGCACGGGCAGGCGACCGCCTCGTTCCGGGAGCGTTTCCCGTCGCCGACCGGCTGGCTGCACGACGTGCTGGACGCGCCCGCGCCGGCGTACCCGCTCGGTGGGGCCGCCCTGCACGACGACGACGCGTTGCGACCCAACCAACTGCTGGCCTGGTCGTTGCCGTACGCACCGATGGAGCCGGACGAGGCGACGCTCCGCCGCGTCGGAAACGGTCTGCTCACCCCGCTCGGGCCACGCAGCCTCGCCCCGGATTCGGCGGAGTTCGTGGGCCGGCACCGGGGTGGTCCGGCCGAGCGCGACGGTGGCTACCACCAGGGCACGGTCTGGCCGTGGCTGCTCGGGCCGTACGTGGACGCGTGCCGCCGGAGCAAGATGTCGGTCGATGACGTATTCATCGGCATTGAGGCCCATCTGACCGAATATGGGCTAGGCTCGGTAAGCGAGACGGCCGACGGCCTCGCGCCGCACGCCGCGACCGGCTGCCCATTCCAGGCGTGGTCGGTGGCCGAGCTGCTGCGGGTGCGCCGAAAGGGCCAGTAGCGCTTTACACGACCGCAACGGTGGTGTCTCCGCTGGTTATCTCGATCCCGGCAGGATTGGCCCCGATCCAGACGCGACGGCGACATCGACTCCGGTGTCGGTCGGCGCGCGCCCGGGGACAACTCAAAGGGGGCCGCATGTCACCCGACGCCCACGTGATCGACATCCACGCCGCCCGGCAACTGCGGGTGCTGATGCTCTCCTGGGAGTATCCGCCAGTGCTCGTCGGCGGCCTGGGCCGACACGTGCACGCGTTGTCGGTGGCGTTGGCCGCCGCCGGCCACGAGGTCACCGTCGTCACCCGTCATGCCGACGGCGCGCCCCTGGAGGAGTACGCCGACGGCGTGCGCATCCTGCGCGCCCCCGAAGACCCGGTCGCCTTCCCCCTCGCCACCGGCTCACTGCTGGCCTGGACCATGGCCTTCAACCACACCCTCACCCGCACCGCCCTGCGCGCCACCGAAGCCGGCGCCTACGACGTCATCCACGCCCACGACTGGCTCGTCGCCCACACCGCCATCACAGTGGCCGATCACCTGGACCTGCCGCTGGTCACCACCATCCACGCCACCGAGGCCGGCCGACACCAGGGCTGGCTCCCGGAGGAGATGAACCGCACCATCCACGGCGTCGAGCACTGGCTCAGCGGCTCCTCCATCCGGGTGATCACCTGCTCGGGGTACATGCGCGACCAGGTCACCGCACTGTTCGACGTACCGACCGCGCAGGTGGACGTGGTGCCCAACGGGGTCGACAACAGGGCCTGGCGGGCCCGGCCGAGGGCGGTCGCGTCGGCCCGCGCACGGTTCGCCGGGGACGGCCCGTTGGTCGGGTACGCCGGGCGGCTGGTCTACGAGAAGGGCGTCCAGCACCTGGTGCACGCGGTGCCGCGGCTCCGCGAGCGGCACCCAGGGCTGCGGGTGGTGATCGCCGGCGACGGGCCGTACCGCGCCGAGTTGGAGGCGGAGGCCCGACGGCTGGCGCTCAGCTCGACCGTACGGTTCACCGGTTTCCTCGACTCCACCCAGTTGCCGGCCATGCTCGGTGCCACCGACGCGACAGTGGTGCCCAGCCTCTACGAGCCGTTCGGCATGGTGGCGCTGGAGGCGGCGGCCGCCGGGGCGCCCCTCGCGGTGGCCCGCACCGGCGGTCTCGCTGAGATCGTCGAGCCCGGTGTCACCGGGGTGACGTTCCCGCACAGCGACCCGGACGCGCTCGCCGGAGCGGTCGGTCAACTGCTCGGCGACGAGGTCTTCGCCCGGCGGGTGGCCCGCCGGGCCCGCACCATGGTCGGCGAGCGCTACGGGTGGGCCACCATCGCGGCCCGTACGGCCGCCAGCTACGCCGCCGCACGCAGGGAACACGGCCCGTTGCAGGCCCGTCGGGCGGCAGCCCAACTGGCCGGTGGGCGCACCCGGATCGCCATCCCCGAGGGCAACCTTCTGGCGCGCGACGGCCACGCCGCCTGCTGAGCCGAGGCGGACGACCGATTGGTGACTTCCGATCCGCTGGTTAGGGTGTAGCCCGGACAGCGGCTGAGGAGGTGCGTGCGCAGGTGCTGATCGCGGATCGGTACCGGCTGCTCGACCTGGTGGGTCGCGGGGGCATGGGCCGGGTGTGGCGTGCCCGCGACGAGATGCTGCATCGCGAGGTCGCGGTCAAGGAGATCGTGCCGCCCAGCTGGTTGGCCGATCGCGAACGGGACGAGTTGCGCTCGCGCACCCTGCGGGAGGCGCGCGCCGCAGCTCGACTCAACCACCCCGCCGTGGTCCGGCTCTACGACGTCGTCGCGGTCGACGGCAGCCCATGGATCGTGATGGAGTACGTCCCGTCCCGCACCCTTCAGGACGTGGTGGACGCCGAGGGGCCGCTCGATCCGGCCCGCGCGGCCCGGATCGGCCTGGCCGTGCTCGACGCGCTGCACGCCGCGCACACCGCCGGGGTGCTGCACCGCGACATCAAACCGCAGAACGTGCTCGTGGCGCACGACGGGCGGGTGATGCTCACCGACTTCGGGCTGGCCACCTTCGACGGCGGCGACGGTGCGATGACCCGCCCCGGCATGGTCCTCGGCTCCCCGCAGTACGTTGCCCCGGAGCGAGCCGCCGAGGGAGTGTCCACGGTGGCTGCCGACCTGTGGTCGCTCGGTGCGACCCTGCACGCGGCGGTGGAGGGCCGCTCCCCGTACGCCCGCAGCACCGCCATGGCCACCCTGAGCGCACTGGCCGCCGGACCGCCGGACCCGGCTCCGCACGCCGGGCAGCTCGCGCCGGTCCTCGCCGGGTTGCTGCGCCGCTGCCCGCGCGACCGCCTCGACCACGACGCGGCCCATCGGCTGCTCACCGCCGCGGCGACCGGGCGCACCGAACCGACCGCCGAAGGGTCGACAGGTTCGGGCGACCGGCCCGAGGCGCATGACCCGGACGACCAGGACCTCACGATCCCGTTGCCCGAGCCCGACCCGCCGGCGAACCCGGGCGACCGGGCCCTGAACGCGCCGGCTGACACACCACCGGCCTCCGCCCCACCGGCTTCCCGCCCGCCAGCCCGGCAGCGCACCATCCGCCGGGCGGCGTTGATCGCCGTGGCTCTGGTGGTGGCCGCCGCCGCCGGCGTGGGCACCGCGATGGCCGTCACCGGTGACGAGCCCAGGGACACCGCCGGCCGGCCCACCGCACGGCCGCCGGACGGTGGTGGCGGCCCGGGCGGGCCGGGCCCGGGTTACGACCCCGACCGCCCCGGCCCACCGCCGGGAGGCCCGGGCATTCCTCCGCCACCCTTCCCATGTGTCCGTCCGAAGGCGGCCGGTGCGCCCGTGCTGGCCGGCGCCCCCGCAGCGGGCGAACGGTTCCGCCCGCCACCCGGCTGGGTCTGGCACGCCGACACCACCGGGTTCCGGGTTGCGGTGCCGGCGACCTGGTACTACTCCCGCGACGGCGCGGTGGCCTGCTTCCAGGACCCCAGGTCCGGCCGGGCCTTCAGCGTCGCCAGCGGCGACGACAGCGACCCGCTGGTCCGACTCCGCACGGTCCGCGACGTGGCTGCCCAGGCCGGTGCCCTGCCGGGGTACGACGAGATCCGGCTCGCCGCTGCCGACGGAGGGGCGGAGTGGGAGTGCCGCTGGCAGGCCCCGTACGGCGCCTGGCTGCACGCCCGGCAGCAGGTGGTCGGCGCGGGCCGGTGGACGCTGGCCTGGATCACCGACGACAGGGACTGGACCAGGGCCGGCGCGGACTGGACGGCAGTGCGAAACAGTTTCCGACCACCCCCCTGACCTGCACCGTATAGTCATGATCCGGACTACCGTCCGGCGTGGATCGAGGCCGCTCAGCGGATGAAAAGAGCGGGCGCGGTAGCTATCGTGTAACCCGGGGTGACCAAGGGGGAGCGACCGTGCAGCAGTTGCTGATCGCGGGTCGGTACCGGCTGCTCGACCTGGTCGGCACCGGCGGGATGGGCCGGGTGTGGCTTGCTCGCGATGAGATGCTGCATCGCGACGTGGCGGTGAAGGAGGTCGTGCCGCCGTCCTGGCTGGCCGAGGCCGAGCGCGAGGAGCTGCGACTGCGGACACTGCGCGAGGCTCGCACCGCCGCGCGGCTCAACCACCCCAACGTGGTCCGCATCTACGACGTCGTGCACGACCGGGAGAGCCCCTGGATCGTGATGGAGTACGTGCAGTCCCGGTCGGTGCAGCAGATCATCAGCGCCGAGGGGCCGCTGAGCCCGCAGCGCACCGCTCTTGTCGGGTTGGCGGTGCTGGCCGCGTTGCGGGCCGCGCACACTGCCGGGGTGCTGCACCGCGACGTGAAGCCGCACAACGTGCTGGTGGCCGACGACGGCCGGGTGGTGCTCACCGACTTCGGGCTGGCCACCTTTGACGGTGGTGAGGGTGCGATGACCGGTCCGGGCACCGTGCTCGGCTCACCGCAGTTCGTCGCCCCCGAGCGGGCCCGCGAAGGGGTGTCGGATCCACGCACCGACCTGTGGTCGCTGGGCGCGACGCTCTACGCGACGGTCGAGGGCCAGTCCCCGTACGCCCGGTCGAGCGCGATGGCGACGCTCAGCGCGCTGGCCACCGAGCCGCCGGACCCGATGCGGCGGGCCGGGCCGTTGCGCCCCGTGCTCCTCGGCCTGCTGCAACGCGACCCCTGGCGGCGGTTGACCGTCGCGGAGGCGGAGCCGCTGCTGCGGCAGGCGGCCGCGGAGCCCGACCAGCCGGCCGCGCCGCCGATGTCCTCGGCGGTGGCGGCGTTGCGGAACGCGGGCCGTACCAGGTCGCCGGCTCCGGTGGACACGGTCGGGGCGCCCGACCACCCGCCGACGTCGGCCGGTCGGCCGGCGAGCCGCCCCCGCAGACGCCGACGACGCCTGATCGCTCTCGGCGGCGCGGCCACCGCTCTCCTCGTCGCCGGCGGCGTCACCGTGGGTCTGGTCTACCGCAACGACGAGCGGACGCCGCCGTCCGGTGCCGGTGGGGGCGCGTCGAGCGCCCGGCCGGCCGCGTTCGCCTGCGCGACACCACCGCCACCGCCGCCGACGTCCACTCCGGTGGCGTCGGTCGCGCCGCCGACCGAGGCACGGTACCGGCTACTCGACGGCTGGACCTGGCACGACGACCCGACCGGCTTCCGGATCGCCGCGCCGGTGGGCTGGGCGCGCTGGACGGAGGGGTCGGTGACCTGCTTCCGGGAGACGGGCGGGGCGCGGGTGCTCAGCGTCGAGTCCGGGCCGGTGCGGGCCGACCCGGTGGCGCACTGGAAGGCCGAGGAGGCGCGACTCACCACCGGTGACGGGCTGCTCCCCGGCTATCGCAAGGTGGACATCTCCGCGATGGACATCTTCGAGGGTGGCGCCGTCTGGGAGTGCGGCTGGGAGAACGCCGCAGGCGAACAGGTGCACAGTTTCCGGTTGCTGGCCAACACCTCGGCCGAGCGTTCCTACACCGTCTCGTGGTTGACAAAAGAGTTCGACTGGCAGGTCAACGCGGCATACTTGCCGATGATCCGGCAGAGCTTCACCCCCGCTCTCTGACAGCGTCCGATGTGGACCTTCCGGGTGATGCCCCTGCGACGCCGAGGCTGACTACAGTGGCGTAGTTTTGGGCGCTCAAGATCCCTGGGGAGGGTGAGCCGAGATGATGGGACCACAGCACGCGCTGTCCGGCGCGGCGGTGTGGTTGGCGGGGTCCTGGGCACTGGACCATTTCGCCGACTACCACCAGTCGCCGCTCGCGTTGGCGGTGGGCACCGCGGTGTGTGCCGGCGGCGCGCTCTTTCCCGATCTCGACATGTCGGGCAAGGTGACCAGGAACCAGGGTGGGGCCACCGTGGCCCGCACCTTCGGGGTCTTCTCGCTCTTCGCCGCCGAGGTGATGGAGAAGATCTCGCTCGGGGTCTACTACGCCACGAAGCTCAGCAGGGACCCGCGTCGCAACAACGGGCACCGGACGCTGACCCACACCCTGCCGTTCACCGTGCTGGTCGGCTGGGGCACCACAGCGCTCTGCGCCGCGTACGGCAAGTGGGCGGTCATCACCATCCTGTTCTTCATGTTCGGCCTGGCGCTGCGCGGGCTGTTCGACGAGTGGGCGGAACGCGCCGGCTGGGTGATCATCACCCTCGCGTCGGCCGGGGCGGCCTGGTTCACCTTCGCCAACCTGCCGGGCGGTCGCGGCTATCCGCTGATCGGCACGGCCCTGGGGGTGGGCTGCTTCGTGCACATCCTCGGCGACATGATCACCCGAGCCGGCGTGCCGATCCTCTGGCCGATCCCAATCAAACGGCGGATGTGGATGATGATCGGCCTGCCGAACAGCATCGCCCTGCGGGTCGGCAGCAAGGCCGAGGTGGTCGGGATGCGCATCGCCCTGACCGCCGTCTCGGCGCTCGCGACCGTCGGCCTGATCGCGCCCTCCGTGCTGAGCCGGTTCGACATCGAGATATGACCCATCCGGCGCCGGAGCCGCCGCCAGCCGCCGACACGCGGGTGCCGGCATTCTGGCGCGGACTGGGCCTGCCCGGCCTGGCCGACGTGCACGTGCACTTCCTACCGCCGCGCCTGCTGCGCAGGATCTGGGCGTACTTCGACGCGGCCGGCCCACTGGTCGGCACCGAGTGGCCGATCCGGTACCGGTGGAGCGACGCCGAGCGGGTCGCGTACCTGCACCGTCTGGGCGTGCGGGCGTTCAGCGCCCTGGCGTACGCCCACCGGCCGGGCATGGCCGCGGACCTCAACCGGTGGTCGCTGGACTTCGCCCGGGTCACCCCGGGCTGCCTGCCCTCGGCCACCTTCTTCCCCGAACCGGACGCGCCCGGTTACGTCGAGGCGGCGCTGGCCGACGGGGCCCGCGTGTTCAAGGTGCACGTCCAGGTCGGCGGCTTCTCGCCGACGGATCCGGCGCTGGACCAGGTGTGGGGGATGCTGTCCGACGCGGGTGTGCCGGTGGTGGTGCACGCCGGGCACGCACCCGTGGGCACCGCGCACACCGGCCCGGAGCAGTTCGGCGAGCTGCTGGCCCGCCATCCTCGGCTGACCGCCGTGGTGGCACACCTCGGCGCCCCGGACTATCGGGCGTTCCTGGATCTCGCGGAGGCGTACGAGCGGGTCCGGCTGGACACCACGATGGCCTTCACGCCCTTCTTCGACCAGTTCGTCCCCTTCCCGGACGACGAGCTGCCCCGGCTGCGCGAGTTGGGACTGTCCGGCAAGGTGCTGCTGGGCAGCGACTTCCCCAACATCCCCTACCCGTACGCCGACCAGCTCACCGGGTTGGCCCGGCTCGACCTGGGCGACGACTGGTTGCGCGCGGTCTGCTGGAACAACGCGGCCGCGATGTACGACCTGACCTGACCCGCCGCGCCGTCCCCGCCGCCGCACCGCACCCCCCGCACCCCGAACCCCGCACCCCGCACCCCGCACCCCGCACCAAGATCCGCGCAACTTCCCGGATGTAGCTGCCTGCGGCTCCCGCGAGGCAGCAACATCCCTGATGTTGCTCGGATCTTGCGCACCGGATCGCGCGACGCGCGGCCGGCTGCGGGCACCCCGGGCGGCACCTGACTTCTTTTCGACATCGGCTATTGACGTCGCCGTAACAGGTGGCCTAGCGTCCTGTCGAACCGCTTAGTCGAAGCGTTTCGACGGTGAATTGGGAGCGATCCCAACCCCCGGCCGGAGGAGGTAACGCGATGGCCACCATGCACGACGTCGCCCGCCTCGCGCAGGTCTCGGTCAGCACCGTCTCGTACGTGCTCACCGGCACCCGGCCGATCTCACAGGCCACCCGCAACAAGGTGCTCGCGGCGATGGCCGAGCTCGACTACCAGCCCAACGCGATGGCCCGCGGTCTGGCCAGCCGGCGCAGCCGGATCCTCGGCCTGCTGATGCCGATGGACGAACGCGGGCTCGGCGCCACCGAAACGGCCTTCGTCACCGGTGCCGCCGCGGCGGCCAGCGCCGCCGGCTATCACCTGGTCCTCTCGCCGGTCGGCGGGGGTGACCCCGGCGACCTGCGACGACTGGCCAGCCAGCGGATGCTCGACGGCGTCGTGCTGATGGAGGTCCAGCTGGCCGACGAGCGGGTCACAGTGCTCCAGGAGGCCGGCGTGCCACTGGTGTTGATCGGCCGCACCGGTGACACCAGCACGCTCTCGTACGTCGACATCGACTTCGACCAGACCGTCCGGGATGCCGTCGCGCACCTGGTCGGTCTCGGGCACCGGCAGATCGTCTACGTCAACCACTCGGCCGCGACGCTGGCCAGCGGCTACGGGCCCGCGCTGCGTACCCGTGACGCCTTTGCCGCGGCCATGACCGGGCACGGCCTGGAGCCGGTCATGATCGCGGCCGAGGACAGCGCCGCCGGCGGGCGCGCGGCCCTGGCCGCCGCGTTCGCGCGGGCCCCGGAGCTGACCGCCGTGCTGGCCATGAACGAGACCGCGATCTTCGGCATCCTCGGTGAGCTGAGCGGCCGCGGACTGTCGGTGCCCGACGACGTCTCCGTCGTCTCGATGGTCACCTCGCCGCAGGTCGCCGAGTTGGCCACCCCGGCGCTGACGGCGATGACCTCACCCGGCTCGGCGATCGGTCGGATCGCGATCGAGGCGCTGACGCGCCACCTGGATGACCCCGGCGACCACCGTCACCAGCAACTGCTGCCGTGCGCGTTGGAGATCCGGGGCTCGACCGCCGCACCACGAAGCCGCCAACCCATGGGGGCTGACCAGTAGGAACAGCCCGCCGCCGCGCTGCAACGCGACGACGGGCCCAGTGAAGTACCGGCTAGATACTCGACGAGGAGGATCGTAATGCAGCGATTCCGCCGGCTCGTCGCCGCGATCGCCATAGCGGCGACCGCGACGACCGCCATGGCCGCCTGCGGCGGTGACGACAACGGGGACGACAGCGACGCCAAGACCCTCAAGCTCTGGCACTACGAGAGCGAGAACAGCGCCATGGGGGTCGGCTGGAACCGGGCCATCGAGCTGTTCAAGGCCGAGCACCCGGGCGTCGAGGTGCGCTTCGAGCGCAAGGCGTTCGAGCAGATCCAGCAGAACGCGGGCATGATCATCAATTCGTCCGAAGGCCCGGACATCATGGAGTACAACAAGGGCAACGCGACCGCCGGCCTGCTCTCCTCGCAGGGCCTGCTCACCGATCTGAGCACCGAGGCCGACAAGCGCGGCTGGGCCGGCAAGCTCAGCCCCAGCCTGCAGACCACCGCCCGCTACAGCGACAAAGGCGTGATGGGGTCGGGCAAGTGGTTCGGCGTGCCGAACTACGGCGAGTACGTCACGGTCTACTACAACAAGGACCTGTTCGAGAGCAACGGCGTCAAGGTGCCGACCAGCATGGCCGAGATGACCGCCGCGATGGACACCTTCGTCGGCAAGGGCGTCACCCCGCTGGGCATGGCCGGCGCCGAATACCCGGCCGGGCAGCTCTTCTACCAGCTCGCCCTGTCCAAGGGCGACCGGCAGTTCGTCGACAACTACCAGCTCTACAAGAACCCGGTCGACTTCAAGGCCGACCCGCTCAAGTACGGCGCGGACACCTTCGCCGACTGGGTGCGCAAGGGCTACGTCGCGAAGAACTCGGCCAGCCTCAAGGCCGAGGACATGGGCACCGCCTTCATCGGCGGCAAGGTTCCGATGATCGTGTCGGGTAGCTGGTGGTACGGCCGGTTCAAGGCCGAGATGAAGGCCAACTGGGACACCTTCCTCTTTCCCGGCAACACCCTTCAGGCCGGCTCCTCCGGCAACCTCTGGGTGGTCCCGGAGAACAGCAAGGCCAAGAGCCTGGCGTACGACTTCATCGACATCACCCTGCGTCCGGAGATCCAGGACCTGATCGGCAACAACGGTGGTGTTCCCGTCGCCGCCGACGCGTCGAAGATCACCGACCCGAAGGACCGCAAGCTGATCGAGGACTTCAACACGGTCAGCAAGTCCGACGGGCTCGCGTTCTACCCGGACTGGCCGGTCCCCGGCTACTACGACGTCCTGGTCTCCGGCTTTCAGGGCCTGATCAACGGCTCGAAGTCGCCCGACCAGGTCCTCGACACGATCGCCAAGCCGTACGCCGATGGCGTCAAGGAGATCACCGGCAAGTGACACGGCGAGCGGCGGGCGCGACCGGCACAACCGACGCGCCCGCCCGCCCCGCCGGGAAGGATCTTCCATGGCAGTCTCCGAGACCCTCGCCACCACCCAACCGGCGGCGGCCCCGACCCCACCGCCACCCGGCCGCATGCGCCGCGGCCGCAACGCGGCGTACTGGCTCTACCTGCTCCCCGGAGCGGTGCTCTTCCTCCTGGTCATCGGTGCACCGCTGGTCGGCACGCTCTACCTGTCGCTGACCAAGTGGTCCGGCATCGGCGACCCCCGCTGGGTCGGCCTGGACAACTACCAGCAACTGCTGCACGACGACGTGTTCTGGGCGTCGTTCCGCAACACCGTCTGGATGATCGTCGCGATGGTGGTGGTGCCCACAGTGCTCGGGCTGCTGCTCGCCGCGGTGCTCTTCGACGTCATCGGCCGGCGGTTCAAGCCCCGCACCGCCGCCGCGCTGCGGGCCGCCTTCTACCTTCCGCAGGTGCTGCCCGTCGTGGTGGCCGGCATCGTCTGGGGCTGGATCCTCCGCCCCGACGGCGCGTTCAACAGCCTGCTCGACGCGGTGGGTCTCGGCGCGCTCCGCCACGACTGGCTCGGCGACCCGGGCACGGCCCTGCCGGCCGTGATGGCGGTGATGATCTGGGTGCAGATCGGCTACCCGGTGGTCGTCTTCATGGCGGCACTTCAACGGGTCGACCCCGAGTTGTACGAGGCGGCCGAGGTCGACGGCGCGAACTGGCTGCACCGGTTCCGGGCGATCACCCTCCCGCAGATCCGGCCGGAAACCTTCGTGGTGGCCCTGACCTGCACCATCGCCGCGCTGAAGGTGTTCGGGCCGATCTTCGCCCTGACCCGGGGTGGTCCGGACAACGCCACCAACGTCCCGTCGTACTTCGCCTACTACACGTTCTTCAAGAAACTGCAGGTCGGCTACGGCTCCGCGATCTCCACGGTGCTGACGCTGATCATCGTTGTGGTGGCCGTGGTCTTCATCTGGATGCAGGCCCGCAGCGAGCGCCGGGACCGGGGGTTCTGAGATGGCCGTGACGATCACTGGAGCCGCCGCGCCGGTCCGCCGGCCCGTACCCGACCGCCACCACCGGGGCGTCAGCCGCTGGGTGGTGCTCACCCTGGTCATCCTCGGCGCGCTGGTCATGCTGGTGCCGTTCGCGTTCATGCTGCTCAACGCGTTCAAGTCGCCCGGTGACTACTCGTCGGGCGGGCCGCTGAGCTGGCCGAGCGAGTTCTACACCAAGGGTCTGCGCACGTACTGGACCGAGGTGAACTTCCCGCTCAAGCTCTGGAACTCGGCGCTCATCGCCGGTTCGGTGGCGGTGCTCGGCGTCGCCGTGTCACTGCTCAACGCGTACGCCCTGGGCATCGGTCGGGTCCGCGGTCGGCTCTGGATCGTCGGGTTGTTCCTACTGGCCAACATGCTGCCGCAGGAGGCCCTGATCTACCCGCTGTACTACGTGGCCAAGGAGGTCGGGCTCTACAACACCCGACTCGCGGTGATCATCATCTTCACCGTCATCCAGAGCGCGTTCGGCACCTACCTGCTCGCCTCGGTGATGGGCACGTTCCCGCGCTCACTGCTGGAGGCCGCCGCGCTGGACGGCGCCGGCAAGTGGACGGTGCTGTGGCGGGTGGTCTTCCCCAACCTGCGGCCCACCCTCGCGGTGCTGCTCATCTTCTTCTTCATCTGGACCTGGAACGAGTTCCTCATCCCGCTGGTCATGCTGATCGACAACCAGACGCAGACCATCCCGGTCGCGCTCGCGTCGTTGCAGGGCGACCGGCTGATGGACGCTCCGACCACCAACGCCGGCGCGCTGATCAGCCTCGTGCCGGCCATCCTCTTCTTCCTCATCTTCCAGCGCACCCTGGCGCGCGGCATCACGGCAGGAGCCGAGAAGTGAAGTTCACCGACGGGTACTGGCAGCTGCGCCCCGGCGTCAGCGTCCTGCGTCCCGGCGTCGTGGAGTCGGTCGAGCCGGACGAGCGTGGCTTCACCGTCTTCGCACCGACCGGCCAGATCAACGGACGCGGCGACACCCTCAACCGGCCCCTGGTCACCGTCCGGTTCTCCTCCCCCGCCCCCGGCGTCATCGGGGTGACCATCGCCCACCACACCGGCGGGCTGCCCCGAGAACCCCATTTCGGGCTGAGCACCGGCGACACCCACCCGGTCACCGTCGACGTCACCGGGATCAGCGCGACGCTGACCACCGGTGAGCTGACCGCGCGGGTCGCGCTCGTCGACGGGTGGCGGGTCGACTTCCTGCACGGCGACCGGCTGGTCACCGCGTCCACCGGGCGCAGCATCGGCGTCGTCACCGACGCCGAGGGCCGCCGGCACGTGCACGAACGGCTCGCGCTGGGGGTCGGCGAGACGGTGTACGGGTTGGGCGAGCGCTTCGGTCCGTTCGTGAAGAACGGGCAGACCGTCGACATCTGGAACGCCGACGGTGGCACCGCCAGTGAGCAGGCGTACAAGAACGTGCCGTTCTATCTCAGCAGCGCCGGTTACGGCGTTTTCGTGGACCACCCGGAGCACGTGTCGTTCGAGGTCGGCTCCGAGGTCGTCACGCAGACCCAGTTCAACGTCGAGGGGCAGTCGCTCACCTACTACGTCATCGACGGGCCCAACCCGAAGGACGTGCTGCGCCGCTACACCGCGCTCACCGGCCGGCCGGCCCGGATCCCCGCCTGGTCGTACGGGTTGTGGCTGTCCACGTCGTTCACCACGGCGTACGACGAGAAGACCGTCACCGAGTTCGTCGACGGGATGGCCGAGCGCGGGCTGCCGCTGTCGGTGTTCCACTTCGACTGCTTCTGGATGCGCCAGTTCCACTGGGTCGACTTCGTGTGGGACCCGGAGACCTTCCCCGACCCGGAGGGGATGCTGCGTCGGCTGCACGAGCGTGACCTGAAGGTGTGCGTCTGGATCAACCCGTACATCGCGCAGCGTTCGTACCTCTTCGAGGAGGGCCGCGAGGCCGGTTACCTGGTGCGCAACCCCGATGGTTCGGTCTGGCAGTGGGACAAGTGGCAGGCCGGCATGGCGCTTGTCGACTTCACCAACCCGGACGCGGTCCGCTGGTTCACCGGCAAGCTCAAGGCGCTGCTCGACATGGGCGTCGACTGTTTCAAGACCGACTTCGGTGAGCGCATCCCGACCGACGTGGTGTGGCACGACGGTTCGGATCCGCAGCGGATGCACAACTACTACTCGTACCTCTACAACAAGGCGGTCTTCGAGCTGCTGGAGGCCGAGCGGGGTAAGGGCGACGCGGTCCTGTTCGCCCGCTCGGCCACCACCGGCGGGCAGCAGTTCCCGGTGCACTGGGGCGGTGACTGCGAGTCGACGTTCGCCGCGATGGCCGAGTCGCTGCGCGGAGGGCTGTCCCTGGCCGCTTCCGGCTTCGGCTACTGGAGCCACGACATCGGCGGCTTCGAGGGCACTCCCGACCCGGTGGTGTTCAAGCGGTGGGTCGCGTTCGGCCTGCTCTCCTCGCACTCCCGGTTGCACGGCTCAGGGTCGTACCGGGTGCCGTGGGCGTTCGACGACGAGGCTGTCGACGTGCTGCGACACTTCACCCAGCTCAAGCTCCGCCTGATGCCGTACCTGGCGGCCGCCGCCCAGGAGGCGCACCGCGACGGGACGCCGATGATGCGGCCGATGGTCGTGGAGTTCCCGGACGACCCCGCCACGACGCACCTGGACCGGCAGTACATGCTCGGCCCGGACGTGCTGGTCGCCCCGGTGTTCAGCGCCGACGGTGACGTCACCTACTACGTACCCGCCGGCACCTGGACACACCTGGTCAGCGGCGCGCAGGTCACCGGCCCGGCGTGGGTCACCGAGAAGCACGGGTTCGACAGCCTGCCGGTGCTGGCCCGGCCCGGCGCGGTCATCCCGTTCGGCTCCCGTGACGACCGACCGGACTACGAGTGGGCCGACGATGTGCGCCTGCGGCTGTACGCACCGGCCGAGGGGCAGCGGACCCGCGTACGGGTACCGTCACCCGGGGACGGGCCGGGCGCCGAGTTCGACGTGCGCTACGAGGACGGAACGGCCAGTGCCGCACTGGTCGCCGGCACCTCGACGGGCTACATCTGCGAGATCCAGGGGACTGAACGATGACGCGACACCACTTCCCGGAGAGCTTCGTCTGGGGTTCGGCGACGGCCGCGTACCAGATCGAGGGCGCGGCCACCGAGGACGGGCGAGGGCCGTCAATCTGGGACACCTACAGCCACACACCCGGTCGTACGCTCAACGGCGACACCGGCGACGTGGCCGCCGACCACTACCACCGGTGGGCCGACGACCTCGGGCACATCGCCGACCTGGGCCTCAGCGCGTACCGGTTCTCCATCTCCTGGCCACGGGTGCAGCCCGGTGGCTCGGGCCGGTTCAACCAGGCGGGCATCGACTTCTACTCGCGGCTGGTCGACGGGCTGCTGGAGCGGGGCGTCCGCCCGGTGGCGACGATGTACCACTGGGACCTGCCGCAGGAGCTGGAGGACGCCGGCGGCTGGGCGACGCGGGAGACCGCGCTGCGCTTCCAGGAGTACGCGGCTGGCATCGTCGGTGCGCTGGGCGACCGGGTGCACACCTGGACGACGCTCAACGAGCCCTGGTGCTCGGCCTACCTGGGCTACGCCTCCGGAGTGCACGCGCCGGGTCGGACCGAGCCGGCGGCGGCGCTGGCCGCAGTGCACCACCTCAACCTCGCGCACGGTCTGGCCGGTCGGGTGGTCCGGGAGCTGGCCCCGGCCGCCGAGCTGTCGGTGACGCTCAACCTGCACGTCATCCGGGGGGCGTCCGACTCCGACGAGGACCAGGACGCGGTACGGCGGATCGACGCGTTGGCCAACCGGGCGTTCCTCGGCCCGATGCTCGACGGCGCGTACCCGGCCGACCTGCTGGCCGACACCGCGTCGGTCACCGACTGGTCGTTCGTCCGCGAAGGCGACGAGAAGCTGATCGCGGTGCCGCTGGACGTGCTCGGGGTCAACTACTACTCCAGCACCCTGGTCCGGGCCTGGGACGGGGTGTCGCCCCGCTCCGACGCCGACGGGCACGGTGCGTCGACGTCGACGCCATGGGTCGCCGCGGGCAACGTCGACTTCCTGCCGCAGCCCGGCCCGTACACGGCGATGGGGTGGAACATCGACCCGCCAGCCCTGACCGAGCTGCTGCTGCGCCTGCACCAGGCGTACCCCAGCCAGCCCATGATGATCACCGAGAACGGCGCGGCGTTCGACGACGTGGTGGAGGCCGACGGGCGGATCCACGACGACCGGCGGATCGACTACCTGCGTCGGCACATCGGCGCGATGGCCGACGCCCGCGAACAGGGCGCCGACGTGCGCGGTTACTTCGTCTGGTCGTTGCTGGACAACTTCGAGTGGGGCTACGGCTACGACCGCCGCTTCGGCATCATCCGGGTCGACTACGACACCCAGGTCCGCACCTGGAAGGACAGCGCCCACTGGTACCAGCGCCTGGCCGCCACCGGAAAGCTGGACTCGGCGCAGGACTGAAGTACCCCGCCACGCCCGCACCGAGCTTGCGGCCATGTCCTGACGAGCGTGATGCCTGTGAGTCATCCTGATGACTCACAGGCATCATTCCGGGAGGCCCGAAGCAACGCCTCCTGGACCGTCGGCTCGACCCGGAACCGTCGGGAACGCCGCCTTTTCGCCGGTCACGGCCGGGGCAGGTCGGCGCAGAGCTTCCTCGGGAAGGCCGGCTCGGTGGTGCGGACACGTCCGCAGCCGGCCTCCGTCGAGTTGGCGATCGTTTCCCAGCCGCCCTCGCCGGCCCACCGCAGAAAGTAGCGGCGCACGTTGACCGACGCGTCGCAGCCGGGCCGCGCCTCGGCACCGCAGGGCACCGGATCAAACGGCACCGTCATGACCAGCCAGGTGCCGTCGCAGCCCTCGACCGATCCGGTCGAGTGCCGGGACACGTCCATGCCGCGGACCACGACGCCGACCCACGCCTGGTCACAGTGGTCATTCGGCATCGGACCACAACCGAACGTCGGGTCGCAGCGCTGGTACTCCGCACCGTCGGGCTTCCACGGCTGCTCGTTGAGCACGACGGTCCGGCCGGCAATCGGCCCTGGCGCTGTCAACGTCACCTCGCCCGGAGTGTGGGTGGGACAGGCCCCGACCACCCCGGACAGGCGCGAATCCTGCACCACGTTGGCGTAGATGCGGTTGTTCTCCTCGGTGAAGTAGGTGATTCGCGGATTCCGGGAGCAACCATCCGCGTCACCCAGCAGCGCCACGGTCAGCACGAGCGAGCGCGGATCCGCGCCGGCCCGGACGGCCGTGACATCAGTCTGGTAGGTGGTCCAACCGGTGTCTGCGGCCGGGCCGACCTGCACGGGCGCGTCGCCCGGCCTGGCGCAGCCGACGAGCACGGCCAGGCACAGCAGGGCGGTGGTGAGTCGACGCATGCAACGAGGATCGCCAGTGGACGACCCGGCACATCCGTACGGATACTCAGTCCGCCTCAGACCCCGACCCGCTGCGGCGGGACGGTCAGGCCGTACAGCTCCATCAGCTCGGGGGTGTCGGCCCGACTGCCGTCCGCCACCGAGTCGCAGGCGATGTCGACGATCTGGTCCTTGTGCGCCAGCAGGTACGGTCGGGCGCCCACGTCCGCGCTGGCGAGGGTGGCGATGCCGGGCCAGTGCCGACGGCCGAAGAGCATCGGGTAGCCGCGCAACCCGTCGTAGGTGGCGCAGACCAGCACGTCCGGGTACGGCAGCGCGGCCACCCGGCTGACCGCCGTGACGGTGAGACCCGGCATGTCGACCGGGACCACCACCACCGCCTCGATCCCCTCGTCGTCCATGGCGGCCAGGCCAGCCCGGATGGACGAGCCGACCCCGGTGCCCCACGCCTTGTTGATCACAACGGTGGCCTTGCCCAGGTCGGCGGTCTCCTGGACCTGTTCCGCGGCGGCGCCCAACACGACCACGATCTGCTCGCAGCCCGCCTCGGTCATCGTGTCGATCATCTGATTGACCAGGGGCTTGTCACCCTGGTGCAGCAGTGCCTCGGGACCACCGATCCGTCGTCCACCACCCGCCGCGATGATCATTCCTGCGATCCGGTTCAGCTGCGCCCCCTCCAGCACGGGACCGACCGTGACCGGCCCGTCCCTTCCTACGGACACTGCAACGAGGACGGCCAGCCGAGGGTGGCGGGGCGAAAAGGAGAAATAGCACAACCGTTACACGCCCGGCACCTGCCGGCACGGACACTCCGTCGGTCAGGCCGCGTCGGCGTAGCAGTCGACGATGGACAGGTCGAGCGGAAACCGCACCGGCGTCGCGCCGAAGAGCAGCGCGGAGGCCCGCTCACCGGACCGGTTGACCGCCTCGGCGACCGCAGCCGCCTGATCAGCGGGAGCATGCACGACCACCTCGTCGTGCTGGAAGAAGACCAACTCGGCGTCGGTGCCGGACAACTCCGTCCGCAGCGTGGCCAGCAACGTGGAGGCCCACTCCGCGGCGGTGGCCTGGATGACGAAGTTGCGGGTGAAGCGACCTCGGGACCGGGCGGCACGGGCCCGGGGACCGCGCGGGTCGGCTGCCTCCTCCGGATCGGACGGGACGTCGTCGGGATCACCGAACCCGGCCGAACCCGGCGGGCACGTCCGCCCCAGCCACGAGCGCACCAGCCCGCCCGCCTCACCGGTGCGCGCCGCCGACTCCACATAGGCGAACGCCGTCGGGTAGCTGCGCTTCAACACTGCCAACGCGGGCACCGCCGCCCCGCCGGTCTGCCCGTACATCGCCCCGAGCAGGGCCACCTTGGCCTTGGCCCGGTCACCGCCGAACGAGTCACGCGCCAGCGCGGCATAGAGGTCGCCGGCCCCGCCCGCCGCTGCCAGTCGCGCGTCGCCGGACACCGCCGCGAGCACCCGAGGCTCCAACTGGCCGGCGTCGGCGACCACCAGTCGCCAGCCCGGATCGGCCACCACCGCCCGCCGGATCACCTTCGGGATCTGCAAGGCGCCACCGCCCCGAGTGGCCCAACGGCCGGAGACGACCCCACCCGGCACGTACTCCGACTGGAACCGGCCGCCCTGCACCCACTGCTCGCGCCAGGCCCAGCCGTGAGCCGTCCAGATCCGGTAGAGCTCCTTGTATTCCAGCACCAGCGGCACCGCCGGGTGGTCCACCCCGCGCAACACCCAGGCCCGGGTGTTGGGCAGCTCCACGCCGACCCGGGCGAAGGCCTTCAGCAGCTCCGCCGGGGAGTCGGCGTGCAGGCGGCGTACGCCGAGCGCGCCGGCGATCTGAGCGGCCAGCTCGGCGAGCCGTCGCGGCGGACCACCGACCGGGGACGCCTCGCCGAGCAGCTCGTGCAGGATCTCGTCGTGCACATCGGCCCGCCAGGGCAGCCCGGCCATGCCCATCTCCACAGCGATCAGCGCGCCGGCGGACTCGGCGGCCACCAGCAACCGGAACCGGCCCGGGTGCTCGGTCGTCGCGATGCGGGCGAGCTGGTCGGCGTACACCTGGGTCAGTGCCTCGATGCCCGGGCCCGACGGGCCGGGCAGGGTGTCGAAGAGCGCGCCCTGGCCGTGCCCGGGCGGCGCGGCGGCGCGCGGCGGTGGGTCGGGCGGCACCGCCGCGCCGGTCAGCCGGGCCCAGGCCGCGGCCAACGAGCGCGGCTCGCCCCAGCGGCCCGCGTGCCCCAGCAGCAACGCCTCGGTCAGCTCCACGTCGTGACAGCGATCGACCCGGACGCCGGCGCGCAGCAGCGTCGGATAGACGGACGCGGCGCCGGACCACACCCAGCGCGGATGCTCGGCGGCCTCCCGCGCGGCGACCGCGGCGACCAGGTCGGTGACGGCGTCGGCCGGGCCGGCCGGCCGGCCGACGGCATCCAGCGGGCACAGCACTCCCCCACCCCGCTCGTCGGACACCACCGCCACCAGCACGAACGTGATTCTGCCTCCCCCGTCCGACAGAAACGGAGGCGCACCTCACCCGTTTCGGGACGGTGGGGTGTCGGGGGCCCTCGGTAGCGTGACCTGGTGCCTCCGCAGATCCCTCATCCCGATCCTGGCACTCCGGACACCCGCGGACCGATGCGATACCTGTGGTGGCTCACCCGCCGCCAACCCTGGCGGGTGCTGCGCGGCAGCCTGTTCGGCACGGCCTGGATGATGGGCCTCTCGGCTCGGCCCTACCTCATCGCCCGCGCCGTCGACGACGGGTTGCGCGCCCGCGACATGCGCGCCCTGGCGCTCTGGGTCGTGGCGATCGTCGTCGCGGGACTGGGCCTGTCCTACCTGGGCATCATGCGACACCGCACGATGACCTTCATCCGGGAGGACGCCAAGGCCCGCTCGGCGGAGGTCCTGCTGCGCCACCTGTCCCGGATCGGCGCAGTGCTGCCGCGCCGGGTCGCCGCGGGCGAGGTGTCCACCATCGGTGGCTCCGACATCGACTGGACGGCGCAGGTGCTGACGCTGACCGGGCCGGGCGTCGGGGCGGTCGTCGCGTACGGGGTCATCGCCGTGGTGCTCTGGTCGATCTCCCCGATGCTCGCGCTCTGCGTGCTGGTCGGAGTGCCGGTGGTCGGGCTGGTCGTCGGGCCCCTGCTGCGCCGCCTGGAGCGGGCCGAGTCGGTCTACCGCAAACAGCAGGGAGCCCTCACCGCCCGGTCCGGCGACATCGTGGCCGGCCTGCGGGTGCTCGCCGGGGTGGGCGGCCGGGACCTGTTCGCCCGACGGTACGCGGCCAGGTCCCAGGAGCTGCGCGCCGAGGGCTACCGGGTGGGCGCGGTCTACAGCTGGATCGACGCGGCGACCGTCGCCATCCCAGGGCTGTTCCTGGCGGCGGTGGTGTGGCTGACGGCGCGGATGGCGGTGACCGGTGACGTCACGATCGGCGAGTTGGTCGCCGTCTACGGCTACGTGGCGACCCTGATCGTGCCGGTCTGGTTCCTGCTGGAGGGCAGTCACCAGCTGATCCGGGGACGGGTCGCCGCCCGACGGATCGCCGACCTGCTCAACGTGACCTCGGACGACGTCGGTGGTCCGGGTCGTCGGTGGTCAGGCTCGGTGCCCGACCCTCGCCGACCGGGAGCCCCGGCCGCGCCGGCCGGCCCGGCCGACCTGCACGACCCGCTGACCGGGCTGACCGTACGCGCGGGCTGGCTGACCGGTGTGGCCGCCGACGATCCGGCGGAGGGGCTGGCGCTGGCCGACCGGCTCGGCCGGTACGTCGCCAGCGACACCACCTGGGGCGGTGTGCCGCTGACCGGGGTCGCCCTGGACGAGGTCCGTTCCCGGATCATGGTCGCCGACCACGACTCGTACCTCTTCGCCGGGACACTGCGCGACATCCTGCGCCCCCTGGCCGACGACGACGACCACCGGATCGGCGCGGCCCTGCGGGCCGCCTCCGCCGAGGACGTCGTCGACGCGCTGCCCGCCGGTCTGGACACCCCGATCGACGCCCGGGCCCGGACGCTCTCCGGTGGTCAGCGCCAACGGGTACGCCTGGCCCGGGCGCTCCTCGCCGAGCCGGAGGTGCTCATCCTCGTCGACCCGACCTCAGCGGTGGACGCGCACACCGAGGCGCGGATCGCCGAACGGCTGCGGGCCGCGCGCGCCGGGCGGACGACAGTGGTGATCGCCACGTCGCCGCTGCTGCTGGGCCGGACCGACCTGGTCGCACACCTGAGCGGCGGCCGGATCACCGCCACCGGCAGCCACACCGACCTGCTCGACTCCGACGCCGGCTACCGGCACCTGGTGGCCCGTGGCAGCGACGATCCCGACATCGAGGCCGCCGACACCGAGGAGGCGTACCGGTGAACCGGCTGCCGGTGGCCGATCGCCGCACCGTACGCCAGGCGTTGCGGGACATGATCGGCCGGCACCGCCGCGCGGTCGGGATCGTGCTGGCGCTGCACAGCGCCGCCGCGGTCGCCGGGCTCGCCCCCCCGTGGCTGCTGGGCACCATCGTCGACCGGGTCACTGCGGGCGCGGGAGTAGCCACTGTGGACCGGCTGGCGCTGGCCATCGCCGGTTGTGTCCTGGTCAGCGCGTTGCTCTCCCGATACGCCCAGTACGCCGGTCACCGCTTCGGTGAACGGGCCGTCGCCGAGCTGCGCGAGGAGTTCGTCTCCCGGACTCTCGGGCTGCCGGTCTCGGTCGTCGAGCGCGCCGGCTCCGGGGACCTGGCCACCCGCAGCTCGGTCGACGTGGCGACGGTCGGCACCACCGTCCGGGACGTGGTGCCCACCATCGTCATCGCCGGGGTGCAGTTGACGTTGCTGTTCGGGGCGGTCTTCCTGCTGCATCCACTGCTCGGGCTGGCAGCGCTGGCCGGGCTCCCGTCGATCGTGACGGTGACCCGCTGGTACCTGCGCCGGGCCAGCTCCGCGTACCTCACCGAGGGCGCCGCCGCAGCCGAGCTGACCGAGACTCTGACCACCACCGCCGAGGGTGCCCGCACGGTGGAGGCGCTGCGACTGACCGACGACCGGATCCGGCACGGCACCGGCCGCATCACCCAGGTGTGGCGGGCCCGGCGCGCGACCCTCGCGCTGCGCACGGTGTTCTTCTCGATCGTCGAGGCCAGCTATCCGCTGCCGGTCGCCCTGGTCCTGCTCGTCGGCGGTTACCTGTTCTCCAGGGACATGGTCACGCTCGGCGCGGTGGTCGCCGCCGCGCTCTACCTGCAACAGGCGATCGAACCGTTGGACCGGCTGTTGCAGTGGACTGAGCAGGCGCAGCGCGGTTTCGCGTCGTACGCCCGGGTCCTCGGCGTCGGCATGGTCCCGGCGGAACCGACGGGCCGGACGGCCACGTCGCGGGGAGAGCGGCTCGTCGTACGCGGGGCGCGGTTCTCCTACTCCGGCGGCCCGGACGTGCTGCACGGCATCGACCTGGAGGTGCAGCCCGGTGAGCGGCTGGCCGTCGTCGGTCCGTCGGGCGCCGGCAAGTCCACCCTGGCCCGGCTGCTGGCCGGGATCGACGCGCCACGGCAGGGCGTCGTGAGCATCGGTGGCTGCCCGATCACCGACCTCGACCCCGCCGAGCGGCGCCGCCGCATCGCCCTGGTCACCCAGGAGCACCACGTCTTCATCGGCTCGGTGCGGGACAACCTCTCGTTCGCCGCGCCGGACGCGTCGGACGAGCAGATGCGGGCCGCGCTGGTCACCGTGGGCGCGGACTGGTACGACGACCTGTCGGCGGGGTTGGACACCGCGATCGGCGACGGCGCCCGGCAGCTCGGCGCCGCGGAGGCCCAGCAGCTCGCGCTGGCCCGGTTGGTGCTCGCCGACCCGCACACGCTGATCCTGGACGAGGCGACCGCCGCGCTCGATCCGAGCACCGCCCGTCGGACCGAGCGGGCGTTGGCCGCCGTGCTGGCCGGACGGACCGTCATCGCGATCGCGCACCGACTCAACACCGCGCACGACGCCGACCGGGTGGCGGTGCTGGCCGACGGCCGGATCACCGAGATCGGCAGCCACGATGATCTCGTGGCTGCCGACGGGGCGTACGCGGACCTGTGGCGCTCCTGGCACACGCAGGCCGACGAGCGGCTGCGGTGACCGGCTACTTCACCGCGCCGGAGGTGAGGCCGGCCTGGATCTGGCGTTGGAAGACCGCGTACACGATGATCATCGGAAGGATGGCGATGGTCAGCGCGGCGAACAACCCGGACCAGTCCGCCTCGTAGCCGGCGTTGACCGAGATGTCGGCGATGCCCTGGGTGAGCACCCACTTGTCCTTGGCGTTGGAGAGCAGCACCAGCGGAAGTTGATACTGCGCCCACTGACCGATGATGTTGAAGATCGCGACACTGATCAGACCGGGCTTCGCCATCGGCATCATGACCTGGAAGAACAGTCGGCTGTGCCCACAACCGTCGATCATGCCCGCCTCGGCCACCGACGACGGCAGCGTCTTGAAGAACGCGGCCAGGAAGAACACCGTGAACGGCAACGAGTACGCGGTGTAGACCAGCACCACACCGGTGTGGGTGTCCAGCAGGCCCAGGTTCTTCACCACGAAGAAGAGCGGCACCAGGGCCAGGAAGACCGGGAACGCCAACCCGGAGACGAAGAGGTAGTAGACCGCCCGGTTGCCCCAGAACTTGTAGCGAGCCAGCACGTACGCGGCCATCGAGCCGAGCAGCATGGTGAGGAACGTGCTGCACGAGACCACGATGACGCTGTTCAGGAAGTACCGGCCGACGTTCGCCTTGGTCCACGCCCGCCCGAAGTTCTCCCAGCGCAGCTCGGCCGGGAGCGTCCACGGGCTGCTGAAGATCTCGCTCGTGTTCTTGAACGCGGCGAGAAAGGTCCAGAGGATCGGCACGATCACGATCACCGCCCAGACGGCGAGCGCGATGTGCCCCAGGCCGGCGAAGAGCCGTACCTCCGAGCGGGGGCCCTTACGCCCCGGCCCGGCGGGGTCGGACGGATCACCGGTCTTCGGCGGTAGCGCCGCCGGGGTCGGCGGCAGCGTCGACTGCGGATTCATCAGTACTCCACGCTTTCCCGCTTGGTGAGCCGCAGCGTCAGCGCCGCGAACGTGAGGGTGAGGAAGAACAGCGCCACGCCCATCGCCGAGGCGTAGCCGTACTTCGAGTAGACGAACGCGTTGCGGTAGATCTCCATCGCCAGCACGGTGGTGGCGCCGTCCGGACCACCGCCGTCCACCGAGAGCACCGCCACGATGGCGAACGCGTCGAACGCCGCGATGCCGAGGTACACCCAGGCCACCTGGAGGGTGTCCCACAGCAGCGGCAGGGTGACCCGGAAGAACAGGGTCACCTTGGTCGCCCCGTCCATCTCCGCGGCCTCGTAGATCTCACCCGGGATGGAGGCCATCCCGGCCGAGAAGAGCACCACGTAGAAGCCGACGGCCTGCCAGACGAGGACCGCGATGATCGACCAGAGGGCCAGGTTCGGCTTGACCAGGAAGAGGATCGGCTCCAGGCCGAGCTCCATCAGCACGCCGTTGATCAGGCCGGACTCGTTCGGTCGGTACACCATCTGGAACAGCACCGCGATGATGGCCACCGCGAGGACCTGGGGGAAGAAGAACACCACCCGGTAGAACTTCGCCCCCCAGACCCCCTGGCGTTGCCCGCCGCTGCTCTTGCCGCCCACGTTCAGCAGGAAGGCGAAGAACAGGGCGATGGCAACGGTGATCAGCGGCAGGGCAAGCAGCAGTACGCCGTGGTGCTGGACCGCCTTCCAGAAGGCCCCGTCGTCAAGCAGCCTCCGGTAGTTGTCGAACCCCACCCACTGCGGGGCGGACAGCCCTCGCCAGTTGGTCATCGAGATCTGGAACGCCTGCGCGTATGGCCAGATCACGAATGTCACGTACAGCGCGACCGGGGCGAACAGGAACCCGATCACGAATGGATACTTGCCGTGCCGCATGACCCTAGCTCCGATCGATCAGCGCTTGAACTTGGCTACGGAGCTGTCCTTCTTGATCGCGTCGGCGCGCTTCTGGATTCGCTCCACGAAGGCGTCCGCGTTGATCCGGCCGAACATCAGCTCGTTGGTGGCGGTCCGCGCCTCCGTGTCGAGCTCCTTGTACCAGCCGTCGAAGTACAGGTTGAACACGTCCTGGCCGGCCGCCTTGAGCGCGGCCTGCGAGCTGGCCACACCGGGCGGGAAGGCGAAGCCCTCCGAGCCGGCGGTGACCACGGTCGGGGCCTTGACCACCTCGGTGAAGCCCTTGGCGCCCGCCTTGGACAGCATCTGGCGCATGTACTCCAGGCCGCCCTTGGGGTTCTTGCTCTTCGCCGAGACGAAGTAGCCCTCACCCGCGGTGGCGCGCAGCGCCGTGGCCGGCATCTTGTCCGACGCGGTCAGGCTCGGCACCGGCATGAGCTGGTAGTCGAAGCCGGGCGGGGTGTCCTTCTTCTGCTCGCCCTCCAGCCAGTCACCGCTGGGGTAGAGGGCCACCTTGTACTGGTTCTGCCGCAGCTGCACGTCGGTGTGCTTGAGCCCCTCGAAGCTCTTGTCGCTGAACTTCGCGCCGACCTCGGCCCACGCCGTGGCCGCCTGCTTGATCGCGTCCTGCTTCCAGGCGCCATCCTCCAGGTTGTCGATGTTCTTGAGAACGTCGACGCCACCGATCTTGGCGGCCTGGGTGAGGATCACGTTCCACTGGTAGTAGGCCGCGTTCGCCCCGGCGTAGCCGTACGGGGTGATGCCCTTGGCCTTGATGGCGGTGAGCAGGGTGATGAAGTCGTCCCACGTCTTCGCCGGCGCCCAGCCGTTGTCCTTGAACAGCTTGGCCGAGTACCAGATGCCGAAGACGGTGGAGACGTAGTACAGGACGTACGGCTTGCCGTTGAACGAGCCCGCCTCGATGGTGCCCGGCACCACGGTGTCGCGGACCTTCTTGGATGCGTCGTCGACCGACGGGGCGTCCCACAGCTCGGTGAGGTCCTGGAGCTGACCGTCGGCGACCAGCGCGCCGAAGTCCATCAGCTTCTCGCCCGAGTTGTTCACGAACTCCGGCGGGTTGCCGGAGGCGAACCGCGGCTGGAGCACGGTGGAGACGGCCTGGGTGGCCTGGTGCTTGACCTCCGCCTTGGGGAACGCCTTCTTGTACAGCGGCTCGTGCACGTCGGTGGCGTACTTCTCGCCGTAGCCGCCGTTGAAGATGATCACCTCGATCGGCGCGTCCTCCTTGACGCCCAGCGGGTTGGCGGCGTTCTTGGTGCCGCCGGCGACCTGCTCGTTGTCGTTGTCGCTGCCGCTGGTGGCGCAGGCGCCAAGCAGGCCGATGGCCGGAGTGGCGAGCATGCCCACGGCGGCGGCGCGACGCAGAACCGTGCGACGGTCGAGTGCTGCCGGGTGTTCGGGGGTAAACGACATCGTCGTGTCTCCTTGTGAAATTCGGGTCATGCCGTGCGCCGGAGGCGCCCGGCGTACCGCGACTCGAGGGCGAGGTTGTGCTCGTCCCCGCCGGGGACGTTGGCGGAGAGGTAGATAGGGGGTACCTCCCCTGCCTGGTGGAACCGTCGTACGACCTCCGCGGTCAGCAGCTGCGCCAGCAGCGCCGTGGTGACCGAGGAGACCGCACAGACCGCGCCGCCGCCCTCGAGCGGCAGCAGTGCATCGCCGTACGGCGCGCCGTTGTCCAGCACGACGTCGGCGAGGTCGGCGAGCCGATGCCCGGACGGGTGCCGTGGGGCGACCCGCGCGGTGTGCTCGACCGAGGTGACCGCGATCAACGGGTGACCGCGCTCGGTGACCAGCGCCGCCAGCTCGACCACCGAGCCGTTGATGCCGGACTGGGACGCCACCACGAACACGTCGCGCGGCTGTGGCGCCGCGAGCGCGTAGATCTGGTGGGCGATGGAGGGGTCGCGTTCCAGTTTGGGGTCGGCGAGCACGTCGCGCGGGGCGTCGCCGTGCATCACCAGGTCCCGTACCGAGAGCCGGTTGGTGGGGACCAGCCCACCGGCCCGGGCCACCAGCTCGGCGGCGAACGCCTCGGAGTGCCCTGCGCCGAACGCCTGGAGCACCCCGCCGCCGCGCAGGCTCTCGGCGATCAGATCGGCGGCCCGGGTGATTCCGTCGGCCTCCGAGTCGAGCAGCCGGTCGAGCACGGGGCGGACGGCGTCGGCGTACCCCTGGGCGCTGATCATGAGACGGATCCCTTCGCCGACTTGTGCCCGTCGACGGCCTGCGCGGTGCGCCGGAAGGCCGCGTGCGCGCGGTCGTGCGTGCGTTGGGCGACGGCGATGTAGAGCAGGTCGAGCACCACGAGCTGGGGGTGCCGCGCGGAGAGCGCATCCGGTCGGAAGGTGGTCGCCTGGCTGGCCGTGAGCAGCACGATATCGGCCAGCTCGGCCAACGGGGAACGGGGGAAGCCGGTGAGCGCGACGGTGGTGGCACCCCGGCTGCCCGCCTCGGCGAGCATCTCGATCGTCTCGCGGGTCTGCCCGGTGTGCGAGATGCCCAGTGCCACGTCCCCGGCGCGCAGCAGCGCGGCGCTGGCCAACCCCTCGTGCACGTCGTTCCACGCCCACGCGGCAACCCCGATGCGGTGCAGGCTGAACTGCATCTCCTCACCGACCAGGGCGCTACCGCTGGCGCCGAAGATGTTCACCCGGTTGGCGCCGGCGATCGCCACCGCGGCCCGCTCGACCTCGGCGAGATCGAGAAGGGTGGCCGTGTCGTGCATGGCCCGGGTGTCGGCGGCCATGATCTGGTCGAGCACCCGGGCGAGCGGGTCGCCCGGCTGGATCTCGCGTCCGATGTCGATGGTCCAGCCGGCCGAGCGTGCCCGGCCGGTCTCGGAGGCGATGCCCAGCCGCAGGTCGGCGTATCCCTCGAAGCCCATCACCCGGCAGAAGCGGGTGATGGTCGCGGGTGAGGTGCCGCTCCGCTCGGCCAGCTCGACGATTGTCGAGCGGGCGGCGGCCTCCGGGTCGCTCAGCACGTGCTCGGCTACGCGGCGCAGGGCGCCGGTCAGTTCGGCGAGCCCGTTGCGGACCCGGGCCAGCACCCCGTCGGAGGTCGATCCGAGGGCGTTGCGCCGGTCGATCGCATCGGCGTCGACCACCGCGGTCCCCGCAGCGGTGTCCACCTCTTGATCAACCATCGACGCCTCGCATTTTCGAAGGACTGTTAACTGTTAGTGGTAAAATTTCTTACTAAACGACTGTCTGTGTCAAGACCGTGGGCGAAGTTTTCAAACTGTTACCTGGCGCACAGGCCGCCGTGCCCGCCAGGATTTGCCCTCCACGACGTCGCCGACCAGCATGAACAGTCCCGATCGTCGTTCAGCGCAAGGAGACCCGTGCCGAAGCTCGACACCGCCGTGGTCGGTCTCGACATCGGCGGTACGTCCACCCGGGCGACCGTCCTGACCCTCACCGGGCAACACCTCGGCACCGGTCGCGCCGGCGGCGGCAACCCCACCAGTCACGGCGCGGAACGTGCCGCCGTCGAGCTGCTGACCGCGCTCCGCGAGGCGCTCAGCGACGTCGACCCGGCGCGGGTCATCGCCGGCACCATCGGCCTGGCCGGCGCCGGCCGACTGCTCGCCGACCCGGCCGGACGGGCCGCCTTCGACCAGGCCTGGCAGGACGCGGGCCTGCGCTGCCCGTACACGGTGCACGGCGACGCCCTGGTCGCGTACGCCTCCGGCACCGCCGCCCCGGACGGCACCGTGCTCATCGCCGGCACCGGTGCGATCACCGCGCAGGTCCACGACCTGCGGCTGGACCGGATCGCCGACGGCCACGGCTGGCTCCTCGGCGACGCCGGCTCGGGCTTCTGGCTCGGTCGCGAAGCGGTCCGCCGGCTGCTCGCCGACCTGGATGCCGGGCGTATACCCGGCACGCTGGCCACAGCGGTGCTCACCGAGCTGGTGGGCAGCGCCGAGATCGCCCCCCGCCCACGGGCCACCGTGGACGCCACGATCCAGGCCGTGACCCGA
The DNA here is from genome assembly GCF_018070245.1 of Micromonospora sp. M61. Taxonomy (NCBI): domain Bacteria; kingdom Bacillati; phylum Actinomycetota; class Actinomycetes; order Micromonosporales; family Micromonosporaceae; genus Micromonospora; species Micromonospora sp. M61. Next base: position 73,460 of record NZ_JAGPYA010000033.1, read on the forward strand.
CGAGCCCCCGTCGAGCTGGCCCGGCTCGCGCCGCTGGTCGTCGACGCCGCCACCCACGGCGAGCCGGTCGCCACCGCGCTGATCACCGAGGCCGCCGCCCACCTGGCCGAGAGCGTGGGCCGCATCCGCGCGGCCGGCGCGGTGACACCGGTCGTCCTCGGCGGCGGGCTGCTCACCGCCGACACCCCGCTCGCCGCCGCCGTCCGGGTGGAGATCGCCCGCCAGTGGCCGGACGCGCCGCTACGGACCGCCGGTGACGGCGCCGCAGCCGCAGCCTGGCTCGCCGCCCGCGACCTCCCCGAGGTCACCGACCCGGCCGCCCTGCACGCCCGCCTCTTCCCCGCCCCCTGAAACCCCCCGCGCCCCGCCCGCCCCACCCGCACGCGCAAGATCCGCGCACTTTCGGTGAAGTTGCTGCCTCACGGCGCGCTGAGGCAGCAGTTTCACCGAAGTTGCGCGGATCTTGGGCTGGGCGGGCGGGCGGACGGGGGGGCGGG